>JASFPE010000130.1:0-11478 GCA_050116155.1 Desulfobacterales bacterium | reverse complement strand
ACATCCGTTTTTCCCGCCAGATATTTGGTTATATATTTCCCAACATCCGGATTATTCTTATCATCAAGCGATGGCATGGTGACCAGCAGGCCGCCGGCGATGTCCTGAGCCAGACGGGAAATCTCAAATGGAAATCGTGTGACATTGAGTTTGCATACGTTGGCCATGAGCGCATCCACCGCATATGCCCCACTGGCGGTTCGGTAGCCTTTGCCGGCACTGGCCAATGCACCGGCATGCAGGGTTTCATTCAAATGAATCATCTCTGCAATTTTGTCTTTGATGTGGGAAGCCTTATATGTCCCCTGGGCCTCGGCGATGCCTGCAGCGGCGCCAATTAAAACATCACCGACCCCAACCTTGCACCCGCCGTAACTGGCCCGGTGGTGGGCCGCAAAAAGCTCAATTAAGGGGCCGGCCATGGGATATTCGCCTTTCATAAATATACGCTCTTTAGGGACAAAAACGTCATCAAAAACCACCATGGCCTCACAGCCGCCATAAAATATATTACCCACATCCGATCCCCCTTCCTCAAGACGCCTCGTATCAGAAGGTTGACGCCCATAGATAAACGTTATTCCCTCGGTGTCGGCAGGCACGGCAAAAGCTACGGCATAGTCGCGATCTTCTTCTTTAAGGGCTCGGGTCGGCACAACGATTAATTCGTGTGAATTGACCGCACCGGTGATATGCAGTTTCGCTCCCCGTACCACAATGCCGCCGTTTCGCTCTTCCACAATATGCAAATATTGATCTTTGTCCTGCTGCTGAGACGGTGAACGACTGCGGTCACCCTTGGTGTCCGTCATGCAGGCGGCGGTAACCAGATCATTGGTCTGAATATATTTCAAAAAGTCTATGAAGCGCTGATGGTATTGGGTATCACCTTCCTGATCCATCTCGTAGGTAATGGCATAGACCGTATTCATGCAGTCCAGACCGGCGCAACGCTGAAAACAGCAGGCGGTCTTTCGACCCATCTCCCTTAGCATGAGGATCTTATTGACAAGGTCATCGACGCTGTGCTGAATATGGGTAAAGCGATTTACGGTTTCACCGGTAATATGGGATCGGGCCGTAAACAGGGCTTTCATTTGGTCCTGTTCAGCCTGGAAATAGGTCTCTGCCATCGCCATTGCCGGTGGCCGTGATATGGGATGCTCGGTTACATCCTGAATTTTTTTCCCCTGAATAAAAACCTGATGGTCCAATCGCCCTATGCTCGAAAGATAATTGTCTCCGGTCAACAATGTCATCGCCTTTTACCTCTTATGGTTCACATGATCTTTTCAAGGTCATCCTTTGAAACTTTAAAAGATTTGTCGAACTCATTCCAAAACTTTTTGTCTTTATTTTTCCAACCGCTGCCAAAGCGCTCATCAAAAAAAGAACTCAACCGTGCAAACCAGTTGCCCGACTTTTCGACGCCCATTTCCTGGGCAACAAATATCTCTTTGAGATAGACGTCTATCTCACTCATTTTTTCCTTGGGGATATAGGATTTAGCCCCCAGTCTTATGGATCCCACCAGATTGTCAGGATTCAGGCCATGGGCCGTTAGCATTAAAGCCGGGATCTTTTTTTCTGTCGTAATTTCTAAAAGATCAAACCCTCTGACCCCCATTATATCCAGGATGGCAGCATCGTAAGCTTTTTGCTTCAAAAGTTCCTTGGCTGATTCAAAGGTGGAAGCGGTTTCAGTTTCACACTCATCGAGGAGGTCCTCCAGTGATTCCAGAACATCAACTTCGTCATCAACGATGAGTATCTTTTTGCCTTTTAAAATATTATCGCTGGCCATAATTCAAATTCCTCCTTGCTTCTTGAACATATTGTCTGCTGCTGTTACTATTTCCATTGAGGAGTCTGTCACCGAAAAAGCGTGATCACATCATTAATTCTCATGCAAGATTCAGGTTGTACTTTACAGAGTGCTATATCTATAGTCAAGGCTTAGTTCTCATAGTGATCCGGATAACCTTTTGTAACTATTCTAAAATAAAAATATGACAGATTTAGATACTTGACAAACATAATCTCGATTACTTATGATTTATTTTTTAACATTTCTGTCCGGGATGTTTTGCTGATGCCTATTTATGAATATCAGTCTTTAAAATCCGACGAAAACTGCCAAACCTGCCGATATGGCTTTGAGATCTTACAGCAGATCGACGATAAGCCGCTATCGAAATGCCCGAATTGCGGACAACCGGTTAAAAAAATCATATCATGGTGCCGTTCAGCCATAATGGAAAAATCCGAAGAACATGCCAGTGTAGAAAATAAAATCAAAGAATACGAAAAATCGGGAATGTGGAGCCACGCCGCCGAACTGGCAGACAAACATGCTGAAAAAATCAAGGACAAAAACCTTAAAACCCGCGCACTCGATAATTATAAAAAAGCCGGATATAACGCCGATGCCCTGGCCAAAAATGCGAAGCTAGACGATGAATAGGCCAGAAACACGGGTTTGGATGCTCATAAAACCGCAACTCGCAAGTGCAAAAAAGGCTTATTAGAACTTATATAAACCGCAGAACCGCAGAACAAGGAACCGCCTAAAGCTGTGCGTACGAATAACAAGGGGTTTTAACTCTACGAGCATAAAAATAAAAAAGCCCCGCCTTTTGAGCAGGACTTTTAGTTCCATAAACAGCTTCTTACTTTTGCTCTCCCCCGTATAGCTCCTTAACTTTCTCTCTATCTGGAGAGCCATCGTCGGCTAATGGGCAATCATCTATAAACTCAACATACTGGGGTTTTTTAAAGCGGGCAATTCGGCTGCCAACAAATTCGATCAACTCCTTGGGATCCAGAGACTGTCCTGCTTTGAGCTGGCAGACTGCTTTGATTGCTTCTTTCCATTTAGGATCCGGCACACCGAATACAACCGTTTTTTCAACCGCCGGGTGTTGGAGTATCACCTTTTCAACCTCGGCGGGATAGACGTTCTCGCCGCCCGGCTTGATCAATTCTTTTTCAGCCTTGCGCCCGGCATACCAGAGGTACCCGTTTTCATCAAAACGTCCCAGGTCACCGGTGTGGTGCCATCCTTCTCGAAACGTATACTCATTGTCTTCAGGAAGGTTCCAGTATCCCTTAAAAACCATGGGTCCCTTCACGGTGATTTCACCCACCTGCCCCACGGGGACCGGATTATCGTAATCGTCGACCAGTCTCACCGTTGCCAGGGGAAGCGGTTTACCTGCTGAACCGGGCGCATCGTCATAGGCACCAAAGGTGGCCACACAAGACGTCTCTGTCTGACCGTACATACAGTAAAAATTTCCGCCGGTAATCTGCTTGTATTTTTCAATAGTTTCCGGTGAGTCGAGACCAGCCATAATCTTAAGGGTTGTGATATCTTTGCCGGATTTTTCCCGGGCTTCAAGCACCGAAGACAGAATCGGGGCAAATGTGAACATCATCGTCACCTTATGGGCTTCGATCAGATCAACCGCCCAGTCAGCATCAAATTTATTCATATTGACGTTCAAAGCCCCGGCCTGGAATGCAGTGGTTGCTAAAAACAGACCGGCCACATGAAAAAGGGGCAGCATGCTCAGGTGAATATCTTTTTCGGTCACGTTGAGAAGATAATCAAATTGTATATTGGCACAAAGAATATTTGCATGGCTCACCAGCGCGCCCCGGGGCCTTCCGGCTACCGCCGCCGTGTGGATAATAACAAAGCCATCCGTGGAGGAAACGTTTTCCTGCTCAAAGTCGCCCTGGTTATCCATTAAGGCATTAAAATCGAGGAAATCGCCACCCTCGGGACCCAGGTTATAATAGTCTTTTACCGATGTAAGCTTCTCCTTTACCTCCTCCATCGTTGCCTGAAACTCCTTATCTGCAAACACCAGCTTTGGCTGGCAGTCATTCAAATTGAAACTCATTTCTTCGGCAGATAATCTCCAATTGATCGGCAGCATGATGGCGCCCAACGCCGCGGCAGCTCCGTAAAGAAGGAAATATTCGAGGCCATTTTTTCCGATAACGCCGATGCGATCGCCTTTTTCAATACCGGCTTTTTGCAGACCACACGCTAACTGATCGACGCTATCTTTGTACTGCGAAAATGTTAATGTTTTACCATCTGCAGCCTCAAGCCATGCATCTTCTTCTTTATAACAGATGGCATTGCGGTCGATGAGATCATAAAACGTAAAATCATAAAGCCCCATAATATCCTCCCCTGAAAAATAGCTTTTGCTAAATTGAAATTTGGCAAACAGTTTAGCGAGTCGCACATGGACTGATTATGCCTTGACATCTTTTTTACTAGAAGCCATCTCAAAAATAGGATTTTGGTTCAAGATCGCGGCGGAGCCGAGTTTCAAACCGGAGGCATACTGTTGTATGTCGATGATTTGAAACGCGGCACCAATCCCGCCGAAAAAGGCGGGAGGCCAAAAGACATTTTTGAGATGGCTTCTAATTGACCACAAGCCATAGGAGAAGTCAACCAACTATTTTGCCGCCATACGGATGGCCCCATCCAGCCTTATGGTTTCTCCGTTTAACATGGGGTTTTCTAAAATTTACTTCCATCCCTCTTTCTCCTCTTCTGTTTATACATCAAATATATTAAAGCCTATACTTCATTGCTATTCGACAGGTGGAATGACGGTCAGAGTAGCCATGCCGGATAGCTCCGACTCCACGCCGGTCGCACGGATTTTATATGTTCCCGGCGGAAGCGGGGTGGCTTCTTTGAAAATCGGCTGCTGATTTTTGGTCCATCCAACCTGAAATAACCAGTCGAGCGTATCTTTGGCTCCCATGGTTGCCTTGAAAGCGCCGCTTTCATTGGTAATCGCAAAAGCAATCCCAACTGAATCCTTACCCTCTGGAACTTTTTTTATTTTAATGCCTTTGGGAATTATCAGATCCACCACAATGTATTCATCTGGGCCATACCCCCACCCGCTGAATTGGACTGGTCGTTTAAGTATGGCCTTGGTTACGGCAATCTCTTCCGGGATAACTTTAAGTTTGGCATCGAGTGCAGGTGAGGATTTCAAACCGTGGCAGCCCCACTGCCCCATGATCAAAAGGCTTATGAAGAGCAAGATCACCCGGGTGCTCCGGTGATATTTTCTCATGGCATTTCTCCTTTTCTTGGCCATGTATTTTCACGGATTAGGATATCCAATGGCTGCTTCTTCTTTGTCAAGAAAATAATCGAACGCTTTGCCTCCCCGTGCCGAATTTTTATGACTGCTTTCATATTTACAAAATGCCATGGTTCAGATATGTTGACCGAAATACGAGCCATCGGCGAGCTTCTAATATGTATTACGAGGTATATCATGCTTAATAAAAAAAGAATCTTTTTCCTCAGTACGGTGATGATCCTGAACCTGTTCGTGTGCGTTATCCCGCGCGATGACACGGGCTGGTCCTCACAGGCCGCAGCGGAAAATCTGTCTCTGGAGCAAATCCTTAATGGAATGGAAGGCACATACGCCAATTCGGCCTTTTCTGCAAAATTCCTTCAAGAATCAACAATTAAGGCCATGGAAATCACTGATTTTGCTTCGGGTAAGGTCTATGTAAGGCATCCGGGAATGATGAGATGGGAATACGATGAGCCCGACAAGCAGATTATCATTACCGACGGGGTTAAATTGTGGATTTATAGACCGGATGATAATCAGGTAATGACCGGCGCAGCACCGGTTTTTTTCCAGGATGGCAAAGGTGCCAGCTTTCTGTCAGATATCAAGCTCATCCGTCAAAAATTTAAAATATCCCTGTTAAACTCTGAAGGGGATCTTTTCCATGAACTGAAACTGATACCGGTTGAAAAAACGATGGATGTGGCGGATATACGACTTTCGGTATCTAAAATTACATTTACGATAATTCGGGTCATTACCCAAAATCTCTATGGTGATGAGACCCGAATCGAGTTCATGAATTCGGAATTTAATCTAGATTTGGATGACGCGTTGTTCAGCTTTGAAATTCCGGAAGGTGTGGATGTATTAAAGCTTGACGAATAGGTTTGCCGGTTTTCCAGTTAAGCCGGTTGAGCCCGTTCACAAAGCAGTACTATCGAATTCAAATGTTGTCCCGGCAAACGGGCTAACGGGTCAACGGGCTAAACCTTGTAACTGGTGAGCATTTTGAATCGATCTGAAACGCAGCTGTCGGGCAAAACCTCGGCTTTTAAAGGTTGTTTACGATTTCCTCTGGGATATCCGCGTTCGTATAGACTTTCTGCACATCCTCACTATCTTCAAGCATTTCCATCAACCGCACCATCTGCTCGGCTTCTTTTCCGATAAGATTGGTGGTGGATTGCGGGAGCATCGTAACTTCAGCAACAAAATAAGTTATCGAGGCCGCATCCATTGCTGCTTTAACTGCTTCAAAATCCTCCGGGGCGGTGATGACTTCATAATTGCTGTTATCTTCCCGAATATCCTCTGCACCCGCATCCAGAGCAGCTTCCATCAGAACTTCTTCATCAACGTCCTTGTTTTCAACCGCGAGGTATCCCTTTTGATCGAACATCCAGGCGACACAGCCGTTCTCACCGAGATTGCCGCCGCATTTATTAAAAATATAGCGAATATCGGCAACCGCACGATTTTTGTTGTCTGAAAGCGATTCAATCAGAACGGCGGCACCGCCGGGACCATAGCCTTCATAGATGCTTTCTTCATAGTTTACTCCCTCGAGCTCACCGGTGCCTTTTTTGATGGCCCGTTCGATGTTGTCCTTGGGCATATTCTCACTTTTGGCCGCCGCAATCGCCGTCCTGAGCCTCGGATTCGCATCTGCATCGCCGCCGCCCATACGGGCTGCCACCGTAATTTCTTTGATCAGTTTGGAGAATATTTTCCCCCGTTTGGCATCAGTGGCCGCCTTTTTGTGCTTGATGCTTGACCATTTGCTATGTCCTGACATAAAATCCTCCTACCCCGAAAAAACCGGGATCTAAAACACATCTTACCTTAAGCATTTTCATTTCTTCGGCAAATTCGAAATCTGAAACACGAAATCCGAAACAAATCCTAAATTCGAATGTTTAAATGAACAAAACAATTGAAGCACTGTCATAATAAAGCAAATAATGCAGTTTTTGTCATTTGAATTTTAGTATTCGAGTTTGTTTCGAATTTCGATATTCGATATTCGAATTTGGTTATACATCATAATTTGAATACTAACTAATTTCCCTTGAATCCCAATCCAATAATAAATATCTCTTTACTCGCTTTGCGGCTGCTGCGGGGTTTGAAAATTTTGCGAGTTTCAAACACCATGCGGACTTCCTCTGAAAAAGAGTTGAAATCCGAACCCTGAAAAACTTTGCAAACAAATGACCCGCCGGGAACCAACACCGTTTTCGCAATATACAGTGCCGATTCGCAGAGACTTATCGAACGTGCCGTATCAACGATTTTGTTTCCGGTAGTGGCCGGTGCCATATCACTTAACACGACGTCAAAGGCTTTGTCCAGGGTCCCTGCATCCAGATCCAACACGTCTGCGGTCAACACTTGAACATGCGAGGGGACCTGAATCGACACCGGATTGAGATCAATGCCGACCACTTTTCCACTGCTGCCCGTCTGCCGGGCAGCGTACAGCAGCCATGATCCCGGGCAACAGCCCAGATCGAGTACTTTATAGCCTTTCTTAATCAGATGGTGTTTCTTCTGAATCTCTTGCAGCTTATATACAGATCTGGCAGGGTATTTATCTTTTTTTGCCTGACGGGAATAAGCGTCCTGCCATTTTTTGCCTTTTGTAGCTGTATGATTCATGAAAGGTTCAGGGTTCAAGGTTCAGGGTTCAGGGTTCACACAACTGGGTGCGTGATGCGCGGTTCGAGTTACGCGGTAAAGAAATAAGACAAAGAGAATATAAGAAAACCGCGGAATCCGCTCATCGCAACCCGCAACGCGCAACACGATTTTTCCGCATTCCGCATTCTAATTTGGAGACTCTCAACTCCGGATTTTAAAAGAGCTCTTCAACAGCGCCTTCAACAGTCTTGACACCGCTGATCTCAATGCCATCTTTTTTAAGAATCCGCTTTAGATTGCTATCGGGCACCAGACAGCGGGTAAATCCCATTTTGTTGATTTCTGCAATCCGGTGATCAATCTGTCCGATCGCCCGAACCTCTCCGGTGAGGCCGACTTCTCCCAAAACGACGGTATTTTCCGGGATGGGTTTATCCAAAAAACTGGATGCAATCGCTGCAACAACCGCCAGATCTACGGCAGGCTCACCCACCTTGACCCCGCCGGCAACGTTCATGAAGATATCATACCCCATCAGGTGCATTCCCAGCTTTTTTTCCATCACCGCTGCAAGCAACGCAACCCTGTTTTGATCAAGGCCTAAAATAGTTCGACGCGGCGTACCAAAACTCGTACTACTGGCCAGGGCCTGGAGCTCTACTAAAATGGGCCGTGTCCCCTCCATGCTGGCGGTCACGACGGATCCGGCTGCTTTTTCAGGTCGTTCCGAGAGAAACACGGATGATGGATTGGCCACCTCCGCCAACCCCCTGTCTTTCATCTCAAATACACCAATTTCATTGGTCGATCCGAAACGGTTTTTTACGGCCCGCAAAATTCGAAACATATGGTTGCGGTCTCCTTCAAAGTATAGAACGGTATCAACCATATGTTCCAGTAGCTTGGGTCCGGCAATGGCACCGTCTTTGGTCACGTGGCCGACTAAGAATGTGGGTATCCCGGTCTTTTTGGCCGACAGCATCAGGCGAACGGTTGCCTCCCGCACCTGGCTCACACTGCCGGGAGCCGAGCTAAGATCGGCATTAAACATCGTCTGAATGGAATCAACAACCAGAACCCGGGGCCGGGTAGACTCAATCATGGCCAAAACGGCATCAACGTCGACCTCGGAAACAATCAGCATCTCAGAGGATACGGTCGAGAGTCGCTTGCTGCGTATCCGTATCTGACGGATGGATTCTTCACCCGAGACATACAGGACCTTAAAGCCCTGATTGGCAAACCCGAATAATGCCTGCAGCATGAGGGTGGATTTTCCGATGCCCGGATCCCCGCCAATTAAAACGAGGGTACCGGCCACCAGACCGCCGCCTAAAACCCGGTCAAACTCGGCAATGTCCGTTTGAAGCCGGTGCTCACTGTCCAATTCGATGGAATCTATGGGTACCGGGACGGCCTGGGATGCAGTCGCGCTGCGGTTCGAACGCCCCAAAACACCGGGGGTCTGCCGCTCCTCCACAAGAGAGTCCCATGTGCCGCAATCCGGGCATTTCCCCATCCACTTCGGCGTTTGGCAGCCGCAGGTTTGACACACAAAGATAGCTTTTGAGCTTTTTTTCACGATAGCAAATTATCGATAGATGTGTTAATATTCTAATATGATACCGGAGTCTTCCACGAGTCGGAGGCTTCCATATGCAAGATTCAGGTAATAGCGTGTTAGGCTGAATAGCACGGGACGCCATTCCAATCAAGACGGAACTGGTATAAACTAACTGGAATGTTGGAAGACTGGAATATTGGAATATTGGGTTAATTTTCGAAATAAGTCTTTTTTAAAATTTAAATTAAGGTGCAATCCATTCAAGAAAAACCCATTCATCCAATATTCCATCATTCCATTATTCCAATGTGATGTGTCTGCTCGTCGGAAAGTATCGATCCGCATGCGGGCTGCAACAAAAAGTAAACAATAACTTTGAAATGATCTATATTGAGGTGATTACAGCATGCTGAATAATGGACGCGTTAGGATGTTACAAATCTTCTTTATCTGCTTTCTGATAACTTCCCTGTTTTCACCGGCAGTGGCAACGGTAACCCCAAATACAAATAATCATTATTTTGAAACCGTTCAAAAGAAACTCATAAAGGACGGGTTTGATCCGGACAAGATCCAAAGGCTTTACAGCCGGCCTCAAATTAAATTTGAAGCCGATGGTGTCTCTATCTTTTTCACATATAGTGAGGCCAAAGTGGACTATGCCCAGTTTGCCAACGACTGGTCTATTCGCAAAGCTAGAAAATACATGCAAACCTACCATGAGGATCTTCAACGAACAGAGGAAGCTTTTGGGGTCGACAGCCAGGTTATCACCGCAATATTGCTGGTTGAAACCGGCCTCGGGTCGACGGTGGGAACAAGATCCACATTGAATACCCTGTCGACCATGGCGTCATTGATAGATCCGCAGGTTCGTAGCTCATTTTGGGATATGACCCTGAAGTCAAAAAAAGTATCACGGAAAAAATTTGAAAAAAAGGCCCTCCGAAAATCTAAATGGGCCTATCGGGAGCTTAAGGCGTTTTTAACATACGCTTACCAGGAAGGGCTTGATCCGGCTGAAATCCCCGGATCTATTGCCGGTGCCATCGGATATGCTCAATTTATGCCCAGTAACATACTGGCCTACGGCAAAGACGGCAACAACGATGGAAGCGTCGATCTACTTACCCACGCTGATTCGATGGCAAGTATCGCAAACTTTCTCAAGCGCCATGGCTGGCGCCCCGGAATAAGCCGCAAAAAGGCTGAAAAAGTTATTTATCATTATAACCACAGCGACTATTATGTAAATGTGGTATTAAAAATCACAAATCTGCTAAAAGGCTAATCATGACGCTGAAAACGACTGCCATTTTCCTGGGGCTGTGCATTCCGTTTTTTCTGGCGACCATCTGGGCCATCGTGGATGTGGCCCAAAAAGATTTCGGCACGATGGGCAAAAAAGCGTTGTGGTGGCTGATCGCCTCGGTTCCCTTCATCGGTTTTATCGTTTATCTGATATTCGGTTTTCGGAAAGGCAAAAAATTAGAAACCCTCTAGTCCCGCTTCTATTTCCGCATTGAAAATAAATAAGGATTGACAAAAACCAATATTTTAGAATATTTAATTACGACAGCAATTAAATGGTCCCATCGTCTAGTGGTTAGGACGCCGGCCTCTCACGCCGGTAACGGGGGTTCGAATCCCCCTGGGATCACCACAATAATTTCAGGAGGTTAACTAAAACAAGTTGCCTCCTTTTTATTTTCGAAATTATAATTCCCCACAATATTCCCCACATACTCTTGCAAAAATTTTGAAAAAACAGATTCAATCTGATGGTTAAGAAGGACCTATTATTTTAGAGATCAGATATTCATGTTTCGTTGTGTCCTCACGACCCAAAACGGTTTAAAGAATAGACTAAGGGGCAGGTTTGACATTATAAAGACTTATCACCGGAATGAAAAATTTTTGATTGCGTTGTAATAAGAGACATCTATTTGTATTAAATTAGACGGAAAAGATCACACCGTTTCTGCTGGTTTCATTATCGATAAAGACCACAAAATCTATTGGCTTTAGTTATATATTGGTTAGTTCAATCGAATCCATTCGAACCGAATTTTGGATTCTGTCTTCATAGCCGTTATGTTGTCCGTTTAATTATGTTGTTGGGATTTAATTCTGTTTTTT
>JASFPE010000129.1:0-11506 GCA_050116155.1 Desulfobacterales bacterium | reverse complement strand
CACTCGGAGCTATCGGTACAGGCAATCGATAATCTCGGATTAAAGCCGGATGATCTTGAAGGTATCGCCGAACAGACACTGGAGGGAGTGGATAGGCTTGCCGAGGTGTTATGATTGTTTAAATTCTAAATCTCAAATCCCAAATTTCAAATAAATTTATTGGTTACAATTTAGAGATGGTCGACCCACTGCCACTTCAGCTGCCCATCGTCGCTCCTGAAAATTAAATTACCCTGGGCGACCGCGTGCTGCAATGCTTGATGGATGTCTGCAGGGCGATGGGCGGTTGCGTTGGTTATATTGCGAACAAGACCATTCAACGCTTCATCAGCCGGCAAAGGATTTTCTTCAATCTGCCAATGCCCCCTTTTTTCGATCAGATTTTTCATCATCAGATCGTAAATCAGAACAATTCGTTCAAGGTTTCTGACTTCCCAAATTTCATCTGCTGTTGCCTGGCCGGTTTGCATGCGATTTTTGATATCCTCCAGATACCCGTCATATTCATTTTTCCACGCGTTAACAATGTCATCCAGCATATTTCGATGAACCATCGGCGTTTCCACAATGGCCCTGTTGGCATGATATTCGGACCAATCGTTGGTGAGGATATTGATGCCATATTTTTGGCTGTGTTTGCGAACTTCGGTACCGGGAAAGGGCGCCAGTAAATGAAACCCAAAGGACAGTCCCATTTTTTTTAGTTGCTTGCCGAACTCCAGCGTTTCATCAATAGTTTGGGGTGTTTCACCAGGAAGCCCGAGAATAAAAGAACCGTACGGAGTTACACCGGCCTGATTACACATGTTAACGGCATCGACCACCTGCCGGCGGGCAATTCCTTTTTTAATCGTTTTTAAGATTTTTTCATTTGCCGATTCGATGCCGAAGCTAATACCGGTGCATCCGGCGGCTTTCATCCGGGTTATAATTTCATCCGTAACCGTGTCGACTCTGGCAAAAGAGGTCCACTTTATGCTTGTCTTTCGTTTAATGATTTCGTCACACACCGCCATGCAGTGTGTCTTGTTGGCCGTGAACAGATCATCGGCGATGTTGATTTGATGAAAGTTCAAGGTGTTTAGATATTGCATTTCATCGACAACCCGTTGCGGGCTGCGATACCGTACTTTGGCGCCGACCATTTTACGGCCGACACAAAATATGCATTTAAACGGGCAACCGCGACTGGTGATCAAACTGACCGGCATTCCCAATGCCCTGTATCTGCCCAGGGCCAGCAGATGCCGGGCCGGCACCTCGAGGGTATCCAGATCCTGAACAAAATCTCTGGTGGCTGTCTGAAAGACGACAGGGCCTTTGCGGAATGCGACACCGTTGATATCGTTCCATCGATGCTTGCGGTTTGCTGCCTGAGCCAATTCGACAACGGTTTTTTCTCCTTCACCCAAAACGATGACATCCAGTTCGGGATAATCCTTTAAGGTGTCCTGCGCGCAAAATGTCACATGGGGACCCCCCATGACGGTCAATATTTGCGCATCGATTATTTTAACATCCCTGATAACCTTGATTGCGTTATCAAAGGTCATGGTGACGGCGGTTATTCCAACCATCTGCGGTGTGAAATCCTTCAAAAGCGATTCCAGTATTTGCCGGCTATAGGGATAAACCACAAGATCCAAAATTTTGACTTCCATTCCCGCCGCCTCAAGGGCAGATGCAAGATAGGCCAGGCCCAATGGGGGGGAAGGGGTTTCGGAAATGGGGTAGTAGGGATTTATTAGTAAAACCCGCATAATAATATTTAAAATACACCGAGTAACGCTACTTTAAATTCCAAATCACAAATACCAAATATCAAACAAATTCCAATGACCAAAATTCGGAATTCTAAACGTTGAAGAAATGATACATGAATTTGCTCAAATCCATGAGGTTTTTCCAAAAACTGTAGATTGCCCTAATCCAATATAGATTGTTTCGGTCATTGGATATTGGAATTTGAGATTTATTTGTAATTTGGTGCTTGTAATTTGTGATTTAACAAAAAATGGGATCCGGCACACACGCTCGGACCCCATTTATCAGACACGATTGGTGGTTAGAACAACCCTGAGACTTTCCCGGTTTCCACATCCACATCCACTCTTCTGAATGCCGGGTTGGAGCTGGTTCCGGGCATCAGACTGATGGTGCCGGCGCAGGGACACAGAAATTTTGCACCGGAATAAATCAGGACGTCGCGTACCGGCAGGCTCCATCCCTTGGGAACGCCTTTCAGCGTCGGGTCGTGGGACAGGCTCAGATGGGTTTTGACCATCATGGTGGTGAAATCTGCATAATATGGATCATTCTCCAGCATCTTGGCCTTGGCTTCCGCATCGGGGGTCCAGGAAACACCGTCAGCCCCGTATACTTCCTTGGCAATGATTTCCACGCGGTCGCGCAGTTTCATGTCCAGCGGGTACAGAAATTCAAAGTTGGTTTCGTCTTCACAGGCTTCGATGACGGCATCGGCAAATTCCAGGGCACCTTCACCGCCCAGTTCCCAGTGTTTAGACTCAGCACAGCGGGCACCGGCCGCTTCCGCTGCCTTGCGCACCACCGCGCATTCCGCATCGGTGTCGGTGTAAAAGCGGTTGATACAGACCACCGGGTTGATGCCGGCTTTACGGATGGTGTTTATATGATGGACCATGTTGGCGCATCCCTTTTCGACCAGTTCGACATTTTCCTTGGTATATTCATCCGGCAAGGCGATGCCTGCCACAACCTTGGGTCCGCCACCGTGCATTTTCAGGGCCCGGATGGTGGAGGTCAGCACTGAAACGTGGGGTTTGAGGCCGCTGAAGCGTGATTTTACGTTCCAGAATTTTTCGAAGCCGATATCGGCGCCGAATCCACTTTCAGTGATGTGATAGTCAAACAGTTTCAGACCGACGCGGTCGGCAATAATCGAAGATTGGCCGACGGCGATGTTGGCAAACGGTCCGGCATGCACCATGCAGGGATTGTATTCTGCCGTACACATCATGGTGGGGTTGATGGTATTGCGCATAAAGGCCGTCATGGCGTTGCCGACTTCCAGATCACCGGTGGTGACGGGTTTGCCGCCCTTGTCGAAAGCCACGGTGATGTTGTTGAGTCTTTCTTTCAGATCGGCCAGATCCCGGATAACCGACAGAATCGCCATACACTCGGAGCCCACGGCAATACCGAACCTGGATTGCATGGTGAACCCGTCCATGCGGCCGCCAATGCCGATAATAATATTTCTCAGGGCCTGCGCACAAAAATCCATGATCCAGCCCAGTTCCACCCGGGTTGGATCGATATTGAGGCGCGCCATCTTGGTCAGTCTGTCCAGCTGTTCATCGTTGTAATTGCGTTCGTGCTGCATGCGGGAGGTTAACGCCACCATGGCCAGGTTGTGGGCATTCATGATGTCGTTGATATCGCCGGTAAGACCCAGAGAAAATTCAGTCATGGGGATCAACAGGGAATTGCCGCCGCCGGCTGCTGTGCCTTTAACATTCATGGTGGGACCGCCGGAAGGCTGGCGCAAAGCACCACCGACGTTGACGCCGCGTTTGCCCATTCCTTCCATCAATCCGCACGAGGTGGTGCTTTTGCCCTCGCCCAGGGGGGTCGGGGTTATGGCCGTCACCTCGATGTACTTTCCATCAGGTTTGTCCTTAAGGCGGTTGATGATTTTCAAAAAATCGAGTTTGGCCAGTCTTCCCATGGGAAGAATTTCCTCTTTTTCCAGCCCCAGTTTGTCGCGCCACTCCTCGGGAGTCGGCATGTTCTTTTCAGCTGCTTCAGAAATCTGCCAGTCAGCCATTTTTACTGCATCATAAGGCATTGCAATGTCCTCCTTTCCGTATTGTGATTTGTGAGATTAGGTTTTGAATGTTTGGTTTGCGCTTGTCCGATTTGCATTAAAGACAGTTAATTATGCCAGACCTACCCGCCAAAATAAAATATATGGCTCCGTATCATTTGAATGTTTTTTTGGCAAGAATTTTATTCTAAAACCAAACACTTTACCTTTAAATGCCATTTTGCAGCTGATGTAACCGATAGTAGAATCCTTTTTTATCCATCAGTTCTGTATGGGTGCCGGTCTCGATAATTCTGCCCCGGTTCAATACGATGATACGATCGGCATTTCTGACGGTAGACAGGCGGTGGGCAACCACCAGTGCGGTTCGGGTTGCCATCAGATTGGCAAGGGCGTTTTGAATGTGCATTTCAGTCTGTGAGTCTACATAGGAAGTGGCCTCGTCAAATAATATCAACTGGGGTTCTCGGGCAAAGGCTCTGGCAATTGAAATCAACTGGCGTTCACCGCTGGATATGGAGGCGCCGCCCTCTGAAAGAATGGTATTCAACCCCTCCGGTAGGCGCTCGATCAAATCTTTACAATTTGCGGCTTCAATAATTGTTTTGACTTCATGCTCGGAAAGAGATGCGGAACCATCGAAAATATTTTCACGGATGGTTCCCGAAAATAAAAACGGATCCTGCATGACTAAGGCAATCTTCGATCGGAATTCAGCGGTGTCCAATTGCCTAAGATCATGACCGTTAATCAGCACCTGCCCGGCGGTGGGATCGTAAAAACGAGGAATCAGATTGATCAGAGAGGTTTTGCCGGCACCGGTGGGACCCACCACAGCCACAGTTTCTCCGGCCTGGATGGCAAACGAAACTGCCTTTAGCACGGGTTCATTTTCCACGTAACTGAACGATACCCCCTGCAGTTTGACTTCGCCAATTTGATCCAGGTCTAAGCTGGCTGTTTTCGGTTGATCGGTAGAATGCTGCAGTGTGTTTTTCGTGTCTAGAATCAGAAATATTCGTTCGGCTGACGCCATCGCATTTTGTAAAATATTATATTTTTCTGCCAGATCCCGGATCGGCCTGAAAAACATTCGAATATAGGTAATAAATGCAACCAGCTCTCCCAGGCTCAAAGTGCCGGTCAATACTCGGCCACCACCATAAAAAATGATCAGGGCTACGGCGATGACCCCCAGAAATTCTATTAGTGGCATAAATACGGCCAGAACATGGATCTGCCGCATCCCGGCCAGGTAATTTTCGTGGTTTAATATTTTGAAACGGCCATAGTTATGCATTTCCTGGCGAAACAGCTGAATGATTCGAATGCCGCCGATGGTTTCTGAAAAGCGGGTATTGATCTCGGCGATTTTTACACGCAACTGTCTGAATATATCCCGGGCGCGTTTTGAAAAAATCAGCGAGGCATACAGTACCACCGGTAGCACGATGAAAGAAACCAGGGCCAGTTTCCAGCTGAGTACCAGCATGACCACCGCAATTCCGAAAAGCAAAAAGAGGTCCTTGAAAACCAGCGAAATTATCGATGTGAACAGCTCATGCATATTCTGAACATCATTGGTCACCCGCGTCACCAGTCGCGCCACCGGATTGCGGGTGAAAAAACCAATGGCCAGATCCTGAATATGGCTGAAAAGGCGCATCCGTAGATCATGCATGATCATATGGCCGGTGTATTCCATAATCATTTTTTGAATAAAATTGAGTCCGAAGTTGATGACCACCAGGCCCAGAAACAGAGCCGAAATGATACCCAGACCGTAAACGTCATGCCGGCGCAGCACGGACAGATCCGTTTCATCGATTTGTACCAGCGCCGGGTAGGGTATGGACGCTGTCGAATCTTCAATTTTAAAAAGATGTCTGTACTTTTGGACCAGTTTGCGCTGAGCCGGGTCATTCATGTTTACGCTATACAGCCTGTTTTTATCTTGCGAACCGACATTTTTTTCGACCGTCAGCGAATCTGTTTGTGGAACAATAAATCGGTCAATGGCAACCTTGGTGACATAGGGCAGCGCCAGATCGAATACTGTGATCAGCAGCACCAGGCCGATGGAACAATAAAGCAAACGTCGATAGGGACGGGTAAATGGATACAGGCGCTTTAGAAGCTTTATATCATAGGGCTTACCCAGTTTGGTTTCTTCGAAATAGCCGAAATCAAGGTGCATACACGACCTCTTCCATTTCCTGTAAGTGGAACGTTTTCGCGTAGTATTGATTGGCCTCCAGTAAATCCATGTGGGAGCCTGACTCAACAATGCGGCCCTTTTCGAGTGTGATGATATAATCGGCAAACCGCACAGCGGAAAGACGATGGGATACGATGATGATCGTTCGACTCCCGGCCATGGTTTTTATGGTGTCGATGATGGCGGTTCCGGTTTCCAGATCCACCTGGCTGATCGGGTCATCCAAAACAAGGATGGCTGTGTCCTGCATCAGACAACGGGCCAGGGCAATGCGCTGTTTTTGTCCCCCGGATAAAATAATACCCTTTTCGCCGACAACGGTTTCAAACCCGTTTGGAAATCCCTCCACGGTATCCAGCAAAGCAGCTTTTGCGGCGGCCTTTTTCAAAGTATCATCAGCTTTTGACGAGTTATCAAAGGTGATGTTTTGCCGTATGGTGCCGGCAAATAAAAATGGTTCCTGGGGCATGAATGAAATATGAGATCTTAAATCGTTGATTTTTAAATTGCGAATATCCTGTCCATCCAGCAAAATATAGCCGTTGGTTGTGTCATAGAGCCTGGGCAGCAGATTTAGCAGTGTTGTTTTGCCACTACCCGGCGGCCCGACGATTCCCAAAACCTTGCCGGGATCAATGGATAAATTAATTGTTGAGAGAACGTCTGAATTGTCGGAGTTTCCGTTGGACGGATAATGAAATGAAACTTCTTTGAAAACAATGTGCCCTTTAGTCTGTGGAAATGACAGTGCCCGTTTTTTGTCCCTGACCACAGGTTGAATTTGCAGGATTTTCTCAATGCGGTCCAACGAGGCGCGTCCCCTTTGAATGAGATTGGTGACCCAGCCCAGGGCCATCATCGGCCAGGTCAGCAATCCCAGATAACTGATGAAGGCTACAAAATCTCCCGGCGTGATGGTTTGCATAATCGTCTGCCGGCCGCCAAGATACAACACGATAGCCATGCTTAAGTTCGTAAAAAGAAGCATCATCGGGAAAAATAACCCGATAATTTTTACCAGGCTGATATTTTTATCTATGTATGTTTTGGAGATGGCTCGCACTTTGGCCGCTTCTTCTTTTTTGCGGTTATGTGCTTTGATGATTCGAATTCCGGCAAATCTTTCTCTGACCACTTCGGTAAGATCGGAAAATGATGCTTGAACGGCCTGATATCGGCGATGCATCTTTTTGCTGAAAAAGCGGGTGCCAAAAACGATAAGGGGCATGGGTATAAGGACGAACAATGTCAGCCGGACATTGATATAGAGCATGAATCCGATAGCAGCAGTTCCCAGCACGATAGCATCATTTAGCGCAACCATTCCCATACCCGTGGCCATTCGAACCTGCTGAATATCATTGGTTGCGTGGGCCATGAGATCCCCGGTTTTGATGTGGTCGAAATAGGACACCGATAGGTTTTGAAGATGAGAAAAGAGACGGTTTCGCAGCCCCTCTTCCACCCGCCTGGATGTTCCCAGTAGACAGCGACGCCATATATAACGAAACACACCGATAAACAGGGCGATGACAAGCATGTAACATGCATAAACCAGGAGTTTTGTCAGATCGATTTGAAGGGCGGTGAGGTCGTCTACCGCCCATTTTATGATACGAGGAATAAATAGTTGCAAAAGATCCACAATGATGAGACTGGTCAAACCGATGATTATTTTATAGCGGTTTTCCCAAAAGTATGGCTTTATCAATTCGGTAGACTTCATAGTTTCTGCTATCTGCTCACTGGTATCTGGTCTTGGATTGGAGTTCAGGTGTTCCGCCGCAGGCGGATCAGGTGTCAGGTGTCAGGAAGGCAAAAGGCAAGCGCTGACACCTGACACCCGACACCTGAAACCTACTTATTTCTGAAACCTGCCCAAACCTGAGTACGCTTAAATATAAACGCAGTTAACAACAAGGGCAACCCATTTGTAACCCGCGACCAAAACAGAAATTTCGGATCATTGACTTTGCAAAGTCATATTGTTATTTTAAAAAGTTATGGATACCGGCAATGTTGTAGAATATATCGACCGTCAAAAGATAACGTGTGCGGTTGTTTTGGAGGTAAAAAAGCAGCGTTTAAGGCTATTGACGGAAAACAATCGTGAGGTAAACCTATCGGCCAGCCGACTGCTGCATCGGGATAACGCACGTCTAGATCTATCCCAGGGACGGGATAAGACCGTAGGTACTTTAAAGGAGTTGGCCAACAAGCGTAAGGCCCTGATCGGTCATGTAGACATAAAGGATTTATGGGAAATACTGAACACCGAGCAAGAATGGATCGATCTGGCCACCATGACCGAATTCTGTTTTCCCGACAGTCCTTCCGGTGATCATGAATCAGCTGTCATTCGGGCATTCTTTAATGATCGCCTGTATTTTAAATTCAATCCCACGGGTTTTTTCCCAAATTCTCAAGAGCAAGTTGAACGGCTGACGGCCCAAAAGCAGGAAGCGCAACGCAAAGAGCAAATAATTGAATTCGGCGGCCATTGGCTAAAAACCATCATCGATCAGAGAGAACCTGTAGGCCCAGATAATTTGTCTCAAGAACAACAGGAAATTGTTAAAATTTTAAGGTCGTATTATCTGTTCGAAAATGAGAGCCATGAGGATGTCCTGGCGAAAGCCGTCCTCTCTAAAGCCGGGGTCGACAGTATGGACGGCGTCTTTCAGATTCTGGTCAAGCTGGGCGTTTTTTTTGAGGATGAAAATATTGATCTTTATCGATACGAAATAGAGACTGATTTTCCAGATCGTGTAATGGAAATTGCATCCAGAATGGGTGAATCGCCTCAAATAATTCCAACGGATCATCAGCGTAAAGATTTAACGGCATTGCCGATCATAACCATCGATGGCCAGGGCACCCTTGATTTTGACGATGCCTTAAGCCTAGAAGATCATGGGGATTATTATCATTTGGGCGTCCATATTGTCGATGTAGGTAATTTTATCAAAAAAGGTGATCACATTGACAAAGAAGCTCAAGCCCGCGGAAGTTCGATTTATATGCCGGATCATAAAATCTCAATGCTGCCTCCCAACCTTGCCGAAGGACTTTGCAGTCTAAAAGCCGACGAAATCCGGCCGGCGATCAGCACGATGATTCACATGCGTCCCTCCGGTGAAATTATTGATTATGACATCATTCCAAGTTTGATTAAGGTAAAACAGCAATTGACGTATTATGATGTCAACATCGTTGCCGATGAAAACAAAGAAATTTTGGTTTTGCGGGATATTGCTGAAAAATTTCGTAAACACCGTTTAGACGCCGGTGCGGTTCAAATCACTGTGCCCGAAATCAACGTGTGGCTTAATGATGCCAGCGAAGTTACGGTCAGCAAAATCAGTCGAGAAAGCCCCGGCAGAATGCTGGTTTCCGAATTGATGATCATGGCCAACTGGCTTATGGCAAAATTCTTAGCAGAACATAATGTACCGGCAGTGTTCAGGACCCAACCCGAACCCAGGGAAAGATTGTATAAAGGTGATGAAGGCTCTTTGTTTCAGAATTGGATGCAACGAAAGCTGATTAGTCGATTTGTATTAAGCCACCAACCGGACTGGCACTCGGGTCTCGGATTGGAGGCCTATGTGACGGCGACATCGCCTATTCGGAAATATTTCGATCTGGTCACCCAGCGCCAGGTTAGGGCCGTCCTGGGTTTGGAGCAACCTTATTCCGGTGAAGAAATCGACAAGATTATTCAGCTGCTTGAAATCCCCATGAGCCAGGTGGCTCGGATCCAATTTGCGCGCCATCGATATTGGCTGCTGAAATATCTTGAAAAACTTGTGGGGCACAAGGATGAGGCCATCGTTTTGTACAAGAAAAGAAATTCGTATCAGATCCTGTTGCCGGAGTACATGGTGGAATGCGAGCTGCCGATCTCAAGCGGCATCGAATTAAAGCCCGAGGATTACATTCAAGTTACCATACAGCACGTGAGTGCCAGGAATGACATACTTTCCGTATTCATGGGCTAAAACTGCTCTCAAACATGCATATAAGGGCCCAGGACTGCGTTGCGATTCGGTTTAAAATGCTCACATGGTACAAGGTTTAGCCGGTTTGCCCGTTAGCCGGTTTGCCGGTTATACATTAAAATCTGATAGCATTTCTGATTGAACGGGCTCAACCGGCCAAACTGGTAAACCAGCAACCTAATTGTGTGGAGACGTCATTTTACAGAGATGACTTCTCCACTGGTAATTTTTTGGAGCTCATCTGGGGTCAGTTTGAAAACTGCCTTCGGTGTTCCTGCGGCCGCCCAGATGGCATCATACCCCTTCAGGTCTTCATCGATGAATGTTCTTACTGCTGTGCGATGACCGAGCGGCGGCACCCCGCCGATGGCAAAGCCGGTATGTTTGCGTACGAAATCAGCATCGGCCATGCCCAAAGGCTCAGAGATTAGCCGGCCGATCTTTTTTTCATTGACCCGATTCGGACCGCTGGCAATCACTAAAATGGGTTGATTCGTTTTTTTGCTTCTAAAAATAAGTGATTTGGCAATTTGTCCCACCTGGCATCCTACGGCATCCGCTGCTTCCTGGACAGTGCGTGTTGTTTGCTGCATTTCAACCACCTGACAGGCAACACCGTGGGCCTTCAGTGCCTCCTGAACTTTTTGTGCACTTGGACTTAGCATTTCGGACATAATACCCCTTTCATGTCTCATGTATTCAGTTCGTAAGCTGAATGCTAGATTTAAGCTATTTTGGGAAATCGAGATCTATATGGGTTCGCTGCGGATGAATTAGATCAAATCCATAAATAGTGAATGGACAAAAGTCAATATTCAATTTTTTTTCATCACCGAAAGACACATTATAGTTTTATTCAAATTATGAATATTTCCCTTGACCAAATAAAAAATATAAAATATAAAGCCATATTGTTTATAAATATAATTCAGGGAGATTAAGGAGCTATGGGAATCCAAGAAAGAAAAGAAAGGGAAAAAGAAAGGCGGCGACAACAGATTATGGTCGCTGCCAAGCGGGTATTTTCTGACAGCGGCTTTAACAAAGCGACCATGGAAGATATAGCCCAGGAAGCGGAGCTAAGTCCTGGCACCCTGTATCTTTATTTTAAAAATAAGGAAGAGCTGTATGCTTCCCTTTCCCTCCGGATTCTCCAGTACCTTCTCATTCGCGTAGAACATGTCAATGATGAGAAAGACAAAGGACCCGAAGAAAAACTTAATTCCCTGATGGAAGCCATGTATGATGTGTATGAATTTGATCCGCTCATCATCATCAATATGTTTCATCTCCAATCCAGCGAGACGTTAAGAAACCTATCACCCGAGCTCATGGCCGAAATAAAGGAATTATCCCAGAAATCGCTTTCATCCATTGCCAAGATCTTTAAAGAAGGCGTTGATGCCGGGTTATTTATCGATCAACACCCTGTTGCCCTGGCAGACACGTTTTGGTCGTTGTTTTCGGGGGTGGTATTAT
>JASFPE010000128.1:0-11550 GCA_050116155.1 Desulfobacterales bacterium | reverse complement strand
TATTTTTTCGGCATTAAAAATTCATTGGTGTAAATTTCGTTTGGCGCAAAATTTATCTTGGCATCAAAGTTTTCTTCCGTGAATTTCAGCGTTTGTTTCCATTTGGAATCGGTCATCCATCCCACGCCCTTTACGCGACTTGTTTCGTCATATTGGGTACTCATCACCAGCCTAAACTGCTCATAATCGGCTTCGGGATCGTCGCCTTTGGTTGCGGGTTGTTTTTTGAAAAAGATATCGATGGATTCCTTGGGATGTTCGTAAATCCAGTCAAAGGCCTTCTGGGTCGCATGGATGAACCTCCGGACGGTCACGGGATTTTCCTTCAGAAATTCTTCCGTGGCAGAGATGCCGTTAAAATAGATGCCGTAATCATCGTATTGATAGCCAGCCACCTTATGCCCATCCGCTTTGAATCGGGCAAGATATGGCATGAACGTTATAATACCGTCTAATTTGCCTTCGAAAAACATCCCGTGCAAAACGCCATAGGAAACCTGCTCAATTTTTATTTTATCAAGGGATACCCCGTTTTTTTTGCAAAACGCCGGAAATAACATGAATTCCCCGGAACCCGGAACGGAACCCAAGGTTTTGCCTTCCAAATCCATGGGTGATTTTATGCCTTTATTGGTATGGTAAATGACACCCAACTGGGGTTTGGGCACATAACACATTAGCATTTTGGCCTTGAATCCTTCAGACCGGGCTTTGGCTAAAACAAACGCCGCGGGGCTGGCGAGGTCAACCTGACCAGCCTGGAGCCCGGCTATATTTTTCTGGGATCCGGTTAAGCCGACAATGTTAACATCAAATCCAAGATTATCGTAGAATCCTTTTTCCTTGGCGATAACCCAGTACGCTGTCGAGGGGCCGATCTTCCATTGTGCCGCGACGGTGATTTGTTTTTTCTCGGGTTCTTCACCATAGGCGAATCCGCCACCAATGATCAATACGGCGAGCATCAGACTTATTAAGGTTCTCATGTATTTACCTCCTTTTGATCCCAGTCCCAAATTTAATGAACTGGGTGTTAATAGTGTGGATTTCCGTTTTGTCCTAATGAATTTTTAGAATTTTTTAAACGGTTAGCATACGCCATCTGCATTTGCAATTGGCATTTTAACCGGCGAAATTATCAATGATTCGATATTTCAGTACATCAAATAAACCCTTGTCGGTGATTCCGATATTGGGAACATTCGGCAAGGTAATAATCGCCAGCTGAAAAAATGGATTCGGTCGCAGGGCACAGCCGAGGTCATTGATGACAATATGCTCCAGTTTCCCGACCCGCTCTGCCACCACCTCGGCGGGTTTCAATGAGATTAAACCTGCGATCGGCAACGCGACCTCACTCAAGATTTTTCCATCACGGACAGCGATTATGCCCCCTCCCATTTGGGCCAGCCTGTTGACGGCCAGGGCCATGTCTTCGAAACGCGTCCCCACGACAACGATATTATGGGCATCGTGGGCCACAGAGGTGGCGATGGTCCCTTGTTTGATGCCTGTGCCCTTAATGAAAGCCTTGCCAATATTGCCCGTGGCTTTGTGACGTTCGATCACGGCAATGGGCAAGATATCTTCATCGATTGGGGGAATAACGCTGCCATCTTTAGTTTTCAATTTACGAACGATGACTTTCTTGGGAACTTCGGCGCAGATGATTCTGGTTTTTACCCGGGTTTGTTTGCTGGAAGTGCTAAGCGTCAAATCTGCCGGGGTAATTTCTTTATGGATGTGCATGGTTTTCTGCGACCACTGTGGATATGTAAAATCCGGCAACTGTTGGCATAATTCACCATCTTCGGCAACGACCCTGCCATCGACGAGGACTTTATCTACGCTGATATCTTCCAGTCGATGCAGAATTACCATGTCGGCCAGTTTTCCGGGGGAGATACTGCCTAAATCCCCGGTGATTTTAAAATGCTCGGCCGCATTGATGGTTGCCATCTGAATGGCCTTAATGGGGTCAAAACCGACCTTAATGGCAAGCCGCACCAGGTAATCAAGCCCTCCCTCGCGGACCAAATGACTCGTCTGTTTATCATCAATGCACAGCAGGCAGAGTCGCAAATCAAGACGGTGTCGTTCGGCCAGGGTCGCAAACTTTTTTAACTCCGCCTCGCTCAACATCCGGCCCGGTCTGTGGCACAAAATGGCGCGCATGCCTTTGCGTATTTTCGCCAGGGCTTCTTGCGCGCTATACGAAACGTGACAATCCTGAGGCCCCCCGGCGATAAACGCATTGAGTTTTTTTTCTTCTAACAAGTGGGCCTGTCCTGCGACTGTCTTATTCAGGCTTTTGGCATAATCTATTTTCTGAAGATGGGTTTTGTCCTTGTCGAGCACCAGAAAAGCATTAACATCCCCGGCCAGTGCCACCGCGTAATTGCGATGCAGAAGTTGTTTGGTTTCCGCAAGACTTATTTGGGCGCCATTGGTCTCCGCCTCAGGAGGGATGGCCGGAATCCGTCCGGGGACCCGCAGGTACGCTCTTAATGGAAGGTTTCTGGCTTCTTCCTGAATAA
Organism: Desulfobacterales bacterium; assembly: GCA_050116155.1. Classification (GTDB taxonomy): domain Bacteria; phylum Desulfobacterota; class Desulfobacteria; order Desulfobacterales; family JAHEIW01. Next base: position 9,013 of record JASFPE010000128.1, on the reverse strand, counting down.
GCTCTATTCCTTTGATCCCCAGAACATTGGCTATTTCATGGGGATCATGCATAATGGCGGTAACGCCTCTTGGAACCAGCACTTTGGCCAGTTCACTGACGGTGAGCATGGTGCTTTCAATATGAAAATGTGAATCAATCAGACCGGGCGTCAGCAGTTTGCCGTTGGCGTTGATCACCGTTGTGGCGTCCCCGATGCAATGCTCCGCATCACCGACCAGGGCGATGCGATTACCCTTGATGGCAACATCGATATGATCATTAATCTCTGCGGTATTGACATTGACCAGCCGTCCATCTTTGATCACCACATCTGCCGGCAAATTTCCAAGAGCGACATCGATAAGATTCGCGCTCACATCAACTGCGGTTACATCGATTCCTTCATTTTTCATGTGCCGGCTCCTTGCGGCGTTGAGAAATTCAGAGAAACAGGGAAACGAATCTGGCATCCATTACGGATACCAATCCTCTATCTGTAATTCTTGCCATTGGAATTACCGATAGCGAAAGTACGGCGGTACGTAGCAACGGATTTTGGCTTTTGCGGAGCCCCAGCGTGTTGTATGCATTTTTAATCGCCGGGATATTTTTAGAGAGCGCTTGACAGGACAGGGGGGATAAAATACCAAAAATCGGCAATTCCAATTTCGCCAGAACCTGATCATCTAAAATACAAACAATGCCGCCGCCGCAATCGATGAGTTCTTTGGTTGCCAGAACCGCTTCTGCCGGCGTTGAGTATACGACCGTTAAATTATGGCAATCATGGGCAATCGTGCTGGCCGCCGTACCTTTTTCCGTGCCGAAATTTCGAATCACGCCGAGGGAATAATTGCTGAAGCCTTTGTGGCGATTAAGGACGGCCACATATTTTAAATCCGTATCATGGCTGATATCCAGATAACCTTCCTTGACGGGCAATTCCTCAATGGTAAATTCGGTAAGATTGGAATCTAATGATTGATAGGAAATCACCCGTGTGGACACCCGGCCATTTTGGATGGGGGCGGCGATTTTGAACCTGGTTTCATCCGAGCTTTCTAAATGGATGGTGTTGGTGTTTTCGATGGGAAACGTCTGTTGTGGAATTTCAACGGTTAATCGACCTTCCTGTGCCACCTGTTTGCCCTCGAAAAAAACCGCATATGGCTTTAGTTCCTTCAATGATGGTACAATTATCAGATCCGCCACATATCCAGGTGCGATGGCGCCGAGATTTTCAATCCCGATTTCTCTAGCGGCGTTAAGGGTTGCGCATCTGATGGCGACCACCGGATCCAACCCCTCTGCGACGGCACGGCGAACCACATGATTCATGTGACCCTCTTCCAGCAAATCTTCAGGCTCTCGATCGTCGGTGCACAGGGTCAAATTGGATAGCGTCAGCGGAAAAGACTTTACCGCGTCGATAATTTCGGCCACATTGCGGGACATCGAGCTTTCTCTGGCGTCGATATACATCCCCAGACGCAGCTTTTCACGGGCTTCTGAGCCTACCGAGACCTCATGGTCGCTAACCGGTCCGCCACAGAGATAGGCGGACAATTTTCTTCCGGCCAGTCGCGGCGAATGACCCTGGAGGAAACCATTCCTTTTTTCTGCTTCCTGGACGATGCTTCGAATCCGTTTGTCGTTGGAAATGACACCGGCAAAATCCATGATTTCACCCAGCCCAATCACGCGGTCCAATTCAAGAATTTGGGCGATGTCTTCGGCTTCAAGGGTTGCCCCCGAATTTTCAAGACCGGGTGACGCCGGCACACAACTTGGGGCCAGAATATACTGCCGCATGGGAAGATCTTCACTGGCCGCGTGCATGTATTTTACGGCCTGAATGCCCATGATATTGGCGACTTCATGCGGATCCGTGACAACCGTAGTAGTGCCGGATGGAAGAACGCACGCAGCAAAGTTTGCGGGTGTCATCATCGTGCTTTCAATGTGGACATGCGGGTCGATAAAGCCGGGGATGACATACATGCCTTTGCCGTCGAATGTATTGTTGGCACTCAGGGGCTTCGGCTCGCGGTTTGGTCGATCGGGATCGGCGCTGATATGGGCGATGAAGCGATCATATACCCCAATTTCGGCGCGATAAATTTCTCCGGTGAATACATTGACCAGTTTTACATGCCTAATCACCAGATCCAGCGGACGCGACCCCAATGCCGCTTCAACGAGCTCCTCCCGTATTTTGTCGGTCCCGATTTTCATTTTGAAATATGATTTCTAATCCCTAAAAATTTTTGTAACAAAAATTACACTCAATGGTGTACATTTTTGCACCAATTGGTGCATAAAATGTCATGTTTGTCAATATTAAATTTCGGCTATTTAAAAATAAAAGCAACAAACTTGAGGTCGTCACACATGGAACATAGGATTGGATACCAGCGTCACAAGGTTGACGGAGATCCATGCGCCCTTGTTCTGGTTTGCGAGAAAATAGATGCGATTCTGGCAGGCAAGGGTTGCCTCGTTCCGGCTAAAAAACCACTATTTCATGGGAAGAAATTGGTCCTCTGAGTCGGTGCTAGAACGCTGTGATATTTGGCATCAGCTTCATTTACGCCTTTGCTGCCTTATCGTCGCTATCGAACACCGACAAAAAAACAGTCTTGACCTGTTCGATGATATAATTCCAATCATCGGCGCTTAATTTTTTACGTCCCATAAAATAAGCCACTTCCGATTCGAAGGCAGCGTAGAAATGATGTGAGCTCCAGATAAGAAAGAGAAATTGCATCGGATCGATCGGCCGCGCCTTATTTTCCGCGATCCATTGCTCGAATCGCTCTTTGGTTTGCTTCATTCTAACATCCGCCTCACGCTCGTGCAGGAGGGGAATCGCTACCGGTGCGCCACGAATCATTTCGTTGATGATGAGATTGCTGCGATGCGGTTTGATCTGGGAGAATCGGAAAAGATGCTCGATGTAATTCGAGACGATCTGGCTCGGACTTCCTTCGTCCAAATAACCATTAAAAGATCGCCATTCTGAAAAGATGCGATCAACGACTTCCCTGTAAAGATTTTCCTTGGTCTTGAAAAAGTATAATACTTGCCATTTTGTCAGACGCGCCCGGTCGGCGATGGATTGAATACTGGTGCCCTCATAGCCCTTGTGGGAAAATTCTATTTCGGCGGCATCCAATATCGCCGCCGTGCGCCGTGTGCGAATACTCCCTTTACCATTCGAATCTTGTCTTTTCACGAATCCCCCGGTGATATTTCTCTTCTCATCATCCCGTGTCCCGTAGGTATAAATTATACCTGCTTTCAATGCAACTTATTTCGGAAAAGCAGCACTGATATTCATGGATTGCGGGGCCAAGGAGCGCAGCGTCCGCGCGCTGAGCACTTGCATGGCTTCGTCGCTGATCATGCCATGAATTTTGATTTTAACGACACTGTCCCGGGGCAATTCCACAAGACTGCTATTTATCCACGCTTCAAGTTCTGCCGTGCTCATCCAGGAACAGTATGCGAACTATACCCATCGCAGTGCCTTTCCCAATTCCTTGTGGCCTAAAATCACTGTCGGACCCGGACAAAGCTCGATGTATCTTTCTTCCGATACGAGACGTCGCAGCTCGGTGGTCAGCACCCGCAAGCGATCATAGGTGATTAGATCGATACATCTTTTTCGGTCTCGAAAAGATGTCACATAGCCTGGAGGCCGGGGCGGTTCTTGCCTGATATTTAAAGTCTTGCGGTCAGCGATGACGCCGTCTTTAAAAATGAGTACGATTTTTTGACGATCATCCACATGCGGCGATTTCCAGGCCAGTGACGACTGGCTGAGCAGGCTGAACCAGCGGGCCCGACGAATCATGTGAGCTGCGCGTCGGATGACACCTTCGATGGTGCAAGCCACATCCTCGGGTGCCCATACATGTTCTTCTGTAATGTCGGACTGTTGGGGATTTTCTTCCTCTTGTCCATTTTCATCCGGTTCGTCAAGCTCTAATTGCTCCAGACGTTCGCGCCACAGTCGGGCACCCAAGGCGGTTACGGCCCTCAGGGCTGAGTTGCTGTATAGAAGACCGCGGTGTCTCTGGTGAAACATGCTGACGCCTTCCCGCAGACAGTCTGCGTCCGGTGCATATTCGGCAGGCAAACCGAGCAGACAATAGGCCAGATCTGAAAAGTCATCGATTCGGTGGCTCATCGCTGCCTCTCTCAGGATGGCAAAGGCCGCCATGGCGTCGATTAAATTTCCGGATGGCAGGGGTCCGATATGATGGGCGTCATCGGCGCTTGTTGCGTGGTGCTTGAGATCCTTTGAACAAAACACCAGCTGGCGTTGTCGTTTGCGCAATGCCACATTATAGGGTGGTGAATTTTGCTTTATTTCGTCGTTTTCAAGAAGAGCGGCTTCCAGGGCCGAGCCGGTTAAGGTGAAATTCAGGTCATGGGCCTGGGTCAGCATTTCCAAAATGTGTTCCCCGGGAGAGCCTTTCTGACGGAAATAGCTGTTGACGCGCTGCTTGAGCGATTTGGCTTTGCCGATATAGAGCAAAACGCCGTTGGACCGCAACATCCGGTAGATCCCCGGTTGCTCGGGCAATTGCTGCCTGGTTTCAGGGGCCATGGGATAGACCCGCCGCGATCCCGTTTCAGGGGTGCTGGATTGCAGCCATTCGGTCAACTGCTCCAGGCGGATAATCCGAAGATCATCCTTTAATAGGTCCACCAGGTTTTTCCAGATTAATGCCGTTGCCATGGCATGATCCGCACTGCGCCGGTACTGCGGTATGGAATGACCGAAATAGCCGGCTATGGCCCGAAGCCCTTTGCGTGGCAGTCCTGAAAACAGGCGTATGGCGATTTCATGGGTGCAGATGAACTGAAACGGAAACGGAATCCGGAGTTGGTTATTGGCGTGCAACTCGCGGATAAAGGGTTCTTCAAAGCGCGCAAAATGAATTACCGCCGGGCATACGGTGGCTTGATTGTCGGCTGCGACCTGCCGGGCCGCGGTGACTAATTTTTGCCAGATTTTTTGTGGGGCTTTCGCTTTGCTCAAGTCTTGTGCGTTGATACCGGTAACTCGCGTAACGGGGCGCGGAATGTCATCTCCTGCCGGCAGCTTAACGAGATGCGCCTCGGGCCGCAATCCCTGCGGATTCTCAATAGCCGCTGCGCGGGTTTTTACCCAGCCGATTTCAAGCAGGTGACCCTTTTTGGGATTGGCTCCGGTGGCCTGGCAATCAAGGGCCAGGATATTTAAATCCGTAAGTGAAACTGGCATTTTGTTAATGCTAAATTTGGATCTTAAATCGTTATTATATTGGTATTCATCATTATATTATATTTATAAACCTGTAAATGTCGCTGTTTGACATGACTGCATTCTTTTTAATTTCGATTTTGTTTTTGTTTTAATAACTTCAATATGTTATAAAATATTTCCTAAAATCGGCAACTGTTAAAAAATGACCTTTCTTTCTGAAATTCGGTGCTCAAGAGGATAATGGGATAATGGAGCAGACCATTTATGAGGCCCTCGGGCGGCTAAGAAGTGACATACCCAAGCTGGCAGAACTCTTGAAGCTCGGCTACGATCAGGAAATAGACTCGTGGCGCAATATGATTGACGCCAAATTGCTATCGCGGTTTTCACCGGGCTTCCCGATTGTGGCTGCGATCTGTGGTGGGGGGTCATCCGGCAAATCCACCCTGTTTAATTCTCTGCTGGGTGAGAAGCTTGCCCCCACCGGCGGCAAAGCCGGCATGAATCGCCGCTTGCTTTTTTCCGTACCGTCTGATCGCCTCGATCAATCCGACTTCATTGCCAATCTGATCGAGCCCTACCGGAGCGCTCCGGAAGCCTTGCGGAATCAAGATGACCTCCTGACTCCCGGATCGCCGCTGTATGTGGCACACAAATCGGATTTTAAAAATCTGGTTTTGCTGGATACCCCTGACTTTGATACCGGAGCCAAGGGCAGTTACACCAATCGGGACGTTACCCAAAATGCGCTGGAGGCATCCGATATCCTGATTTATATCTTTACCAACTCCAATTATAACAACCGGGACAACATGGATTTTATCTCCCGGATGCTTACGGGGATCGGTCGCAGAAAATGCTTCTTGATCTACCGTGTATATCCGAGTTTCAGTGAACAGGAAGTACACGAGCATGCCATGATCGTTGCCCGCGGTATATACGGGGATGAGACCGACAAATACTTGCTGGGTATTTACCGCACCGATGAAGACAATCAAGTGGCAGCCGGCGAACAGTTCATGACCTTGCGTTCGTTGCGTTCGAGAGATCCTGATTTCTGGAAAGCCCTGGAATCCATTGACACGCATCAGTTGAGATTAGAACTGCATGCAACCATCCTGGATGATGTGCTGGAAAGATCCTACAAGTTTCTGGAAAACGTCAATGTGTCGCTGGATGAGCTCAGGCTGTTTTTAGACTGCCTTCAAACCGCCCAGAGCCATTGCGTGCATGAAGCCCTAAGGCATTTTCCAATGGATCGCGTGCTGAGACGATTTTCCCGCATCTGGGCAGAGACGGATCCTGCACATGTCAAAGTCATGCGCAAGACCGGTGCCCTGATAGAATTTCCCTTAAAGGCGGTTTTGAGTGCGGCCGGTTGGGCCAAAAGCCAACTCTATGCCGAGAAGTCCGAGGCATCTGTAAAAGATTTCGCTGAAAAACTGGATGAGGATCTTGTCACTGCGGTAACTGGCATGCATCACCAGGCAGTCGGCCCTCAGATTATGGTGACCAATTCCATAAATGATCCGGTAGCCGCACGCATGCTGGAAACCATCGAACATATCCGGGCCCGCAAAGGACTAATAAATGCTCAACCCCCCCATGCCGATCTATCCGCGGATGCTACAGCCTATAATTTCGTGGTCGATGTGCATGCGTCGATTTTATCCGAGCAGGAAAACCTGCGGCGAAAAGATTTTAAATCGATCTTACAATCCATTCGGGCCCACAGGGAAACAGTGGCCGGTATTTCCCGTGAAATGGAAAACGATCTGCAAAATTTGGCCGATCATTTTCGGAGTAAGATGAATCTGTGGGCCAAAGTCAGCCAAACGTTTTGGGCCTTTATGAATGTTCTGCCGGCAACCGTGGCGGTAACCTATGTGCTGTCCACCGGAGATCCGGTCGGCGCCGCCGGCATTAAGGTCAAACTGACCGGGCTCTTTGGTGCCAAGGATCTATATGCACTGTTTGCCATCCCGGCGACCACCGGAATGAAAAAAGCCGATCGAAAACAGCTGGAAATCATGCTCGAGCCGATCGTGGAAACCTGGCTCATTCATAAACTGAAAATCATCCAGGATCTATTTGAAGCGCATATCACCGGCGGCATCCTCCATAAAGCCGATGAGATCATCGCCCAAGCAAAGCAGCTGACAAACGACGTCGAAACCGGCCTCAAAACATGCAGGAAGGGAGTCGCTCAGTGATGAAAATATCCCGGCAATCGAATATGCTAAAGGCAGCTGGCAGAATTGAGAGTCTAAAACAGGATTTAAAACGGTTAGGTACCCGTCTGGAGGATGTTCCGTTATGGTCGCCTTCTGCTGTACTCAAAACGCAATGCAATCAGGCGCTTCACATGATCGACAGCATTGCCGAGCGATTCCAGCGCAAACTGGTGGTGACCATCATCGGGCCATCCGGTTCTGGAAAATCAACGCTGTTAAATGCCCTGGCCGGAGATGATGATTTGTCCGAGGTGGGGCACCAGCGGCCGACCACAGGGAATTTAATTATATTTAGTGATGAAAATCAAGATGCCCGCCTGCTGGCCGAAGATCTCGGCCATGATGTGGTTGAATTCCGGGCGGGCGCCGGAGCAGTTTTCCCGGAGCACGTGATGCTGATCGATACGCCGGATACCGATAGTACCGCCAATCGAACCCATATTCCGATTCTTCACAAGGCCCTTTCCCATTCCGATATGCTGATTTGTGTCTTTGACGCTGAGAACCCGAAACGCAGGGATCATGTGGATTTTCTGGCGCCATATGTTCAGCGCTTCAATGGTGAGTCTTTAATCGGTGTGATCAATAAATGCGATCGGCTGGACGAGGCCGAACTGAAGAACACGGTTTTGCCGGACTTTGAAGACTATCTTCAGGCCGGCTGGCAAAACCCCGTTGACAGACTATTGTGCATTTCAGCCCGCAGGCATCTGAACGATCCCGGCTGGGATGCGTCAGCAGGACCCAAGCATGAATTTGACGAATTCGATGCGCTTAAAAAACTGATTTTCGACACCATCAACAGCGCCGGATACATTGTGGACCGGCGGCTTGAGAATGCTCGTCGTTTGCTGGCGGTTGTTTATGCTGAAGTGAGCCGGGAAACATTTCAGGATAAAGACGCCCTTGAGGCCGCTGCAAAAAAAATACAGGCTGCGGAAAAAGATGCGCTGATGTCAGCCGCTGCAGCCATGAAAGGTGATGATTCGCAACAGCTTATCGGTGTGAACGCCATGGTTTATCAGAAGCTGTCTCAAATGTGGCTGGGCCCGGTGGGCTGGATGATTGCCATCTGGACGCGGCTGCTGATTTTCGGTACCGGCGTTGTTTCGATGTTCAGGTTCGGACGTCCGTTTCAGCAATTATTCGGCATGATTTCCGCATTACGGCACTTCAAGGATTCGCGGTCGGCCACAGAAGCATCATATAATACCCAGCGGGTGAATACAGCGCTACGAAGTTATCGCCTGGCGACCATGAAAAATTGGCCGGATATTTCCGAATCACTGGTGAAAGGACGGTTTGACAGCACGGTGCGTCGCGTTGAAGATGCCATGGCCGGCAGCGAAGATTTCGGTGAAAACATATCTGCCATCTGGTCAGAAGTATTGGACCAGGAAATCCAGCGCATCACCCGGAAGCTCAGCGGATTTTTTATACAGTTTTTATTTAATGCGCCGGGAATCGCGGTATTGGTATATACCGGCTGGCTGACCGTGCGGGGATTTTTTGCCGGCGCTTATTTATCCGGCGATTTTTTT
>JASFPE010000127.1:0-11564 GCA_050116155.1 Desulfobacterales bacterium | reverse complement strand
TGGCTATGTGCAGCTTTCGTACCCGAACACAGCGGCGGGTCCGTACCGGATTCTCACCGGTTTCCCTTATAAGCCTCAAAACCAATTTCAAAGCCAACGAACAACATCCGTGGCTGGAAATTTGTTTTAAATGGCACCGTTAAACTGTTTGTCGAATTTGATGAATCGAAATAGATGATACCCACTACTTTGTCAAGCACTTTCCCAAATGTATGTCATGCAAAGCACCAAACACAAAATACTAAACAACTAACACTAATAAACTTGACATCTCACAACATTTCAAATATTGGTGGTAGCGCTGAGGTGAATTAGCTTAATAGGGAATCCCGTTTAAATCGGGAGCGGTCCCGCCGCTGTAACCCCGCTCTTTTTATAAAAAAAGAGAACCCTCTTGGCCACGCTATGCCACTGTTTTGATTGATCGAAATGGGAAGGTAGTCAACAGGGCGGGGGAGCCAGAAGACCTGCCTCAGCTGCCTGTATTAGCTCTGCGGTAAACAGGGGACAGGTATAACAATAAGGGCCAAGAAAACTGGGTGCAACCCTTCAAGCCAAGCGGTTTGAAGGGTTTTTCATTTTAGCAGTAACAACTTGGTTCTCTTAGCCAGGTCAAAAATCATCGACTTTGCCGTAATCGGATGAAATGGAGTAATGGAATAATGGAATGTTGGAATACTGGGTTTGGTGGAATGGGATCTGTTTTTATAATTGATGACGCTGATCAGAAATTATAATCAGGATATCATCCGCTTTTCATACCCAATATTCCATTTTTCCACCATTCCATTATTCCATGGATTACCTAATAACAAATACCGCCCCTATGGGCATAGTTTTCTGAGTTAAATTGAACCAAAACCCCAACATAACATTTCGGTTTCGTGACGCAACCGCAGCCCATATTTTCAGTCTACTCATTGTATTGGCCGGTGTCATCATGCTTTCGACCGGGATGGGCTACATTAAAATTCCGGTAGTTGCGGTAGTTAAAATAATTGTCACGAAGATCTCGGGGAACGTCAGCTTTATTGAAGGGTTGGATGAAATTTTTCCGGTGGTGGTGTTTGATGTGCGCCTGCCCCGCATACTGACGGCTGCACTGGTCGGGGGAGGGTTGGCCATGTGCGGTGTCGTTTTTCAGGGAATTTTGCTGAATCCACTGGCCGATCCCTATACGCTGGGAGTCTCGGCTGGAGCCGCGTTTGGTGCTTCATTGGCAATTTTATTGAACATCCATTTGTTGGGAACCTATTCGATCCCGTTGTTTGCGTTTATTGGTGCCGCCTGCACTCTGCTGGTTGTTATCTATCTTTCATCTTCCGCAGAAGGATGGTCTTCGAATAATTTGATTTTATCAGGCATTATTGTGGCCGCCATATTGTCAGCCGGTATCAGTTTTCTGAAGTACATTGCAGACGAGCAGGTTGCCGTCATCATTTTTTGGTTAATGGGCAGTTTCGGCTCCAAAACATGGATGGATGTAGCGCTGATGTTGGTCTTTACTGGCATCGGGTTCACCGTCTTTGTATATTATTCACGTGATCTAAATCTCATGTCACTTGGTAATCGAACAGCCTCATCTCTCGGCGTTGAAACTCGCAAGGTAACATTGATTCTGCTGTCAACCGCATCACTTGTGGCGGCTATTTGTGTATCAGTATCAGGGATTATCGGCTTTGTGGGATTGTTGATTCCGCACATGATGCGCTTGCTTACAGGGCCGGACAACAGACGGCTGGTTCCGGTAGCGATGCTGTCCGGAGGTATACTGCTTTTATGTGCCGATACAATTACCCGTGCCGTACTGCCTTCCGAAATCCCGATTGGGGTGCTGACGGCATTAATCGGTGGTCCATTTTTTTGCTATATTTTTTGGAAGCAACAAAAAGCAAGAAAGATTCTGTAATCCAAAATCATGTCGCTTGACTGCACAAACATATCTTTTGGCTACACGGATAGGATTGTGATTGATAATTTTTCGATGTCTTTTAGCCCCGGTAAATTCTATGGAATTATCGGGCCGAACGGCAGCGGTAAAACAACGATTCTCGACTTGCTATCCAAACACCTAAAACCCGAAAGCGGCAAAATTTATTATAACGGCATTGATTTAGCTTCCTATACCAGCAAACAGATTTCAAAGGAAATCGCATTGGTGCCTCAGAACTTCTATATCAATTTTGCCTTTAGGGTAAGAGAAATCGTACTTATGGGGCGCTATCCGCATATTGCCAGATTTGCCACCCCTACCTCAGAGGACGCTTCGATCGTCAATGAAGTAATGGAAAAAACCGGAACCGATGGATTTGCGGAAAGATTCATCACAGAGCTCAGCGGGGGAGAACGACAGCGCGTGGTTTTTGCCAGGGCTCTTGCACAGAACACGCCAGTGTTGATACTGGATGAGGCTACTTCCAATCTGGATATCAACTATTCCATCAGCCTGCTAAACATTACCGAACAGCGCGTGAAACAAGAAGAAAAAACAGTAATCGCCGTCATGCAGGACATCAATTTGGCTGCAGCTTACTGTGATTACCTTATTTTCTTAAATGCAGGACGAATCGCCGCCCACGGATTGACTCCGGAAGTGCTGAATCCCGGTACGATCAAATCCGTATTTAATGTGGACGCTAAAGTATATTTCGAATCTTATTCGGATTCGTTGCAGGTGGTTTTCAAAAAATAGGCTATGATTTTCAAAACGTATATAAGAATTTTACTGTGCTCGTCATTATTTATTGTGGCTATTTTGTTTATCTTACCTGCGGCAGATGCCCTTGCGGCGAGTTTCCAGGTTGAAAGCTCCGATGTCATCATGGACCAAAACGGCCGGAGGCTACGGGTAACCATACCGTTTCAGCGTATTATTTCACTTTACGGCGCTCACACCGAGAATTTGTTCAGCCTCGGACTTGGTAAAGAAATTATCGGTGTTTCAACTCATGAAGATTATCCGGCGGAGGCATTACAAAGGCCGGTGTTCTCTTACCATGACGATCCTGAAAAGTTTCTGGCTGCGCGTCCTGATCTGGTATTGATCCGGCCGATGATCGACCGTGGCTATCCCCAGTTTATATCCCGGTTAGAAAAAAGCGGCATAACCGTGGTATCTTTACAGCCGGCTGCCGCCAATGAAATTTACACCTACTGGGAAATTTTGGGTATTTTGACCGGTAGACAGCAACGTGCACAAAGACTCATTGAGCATTTCCAGCATACTGTTGAACGAGTGCGAACTCTGGCTTCGGCAATTGAGGTCAAGAAAAAGGTCTATTTTGAGGCTATTCACAGCAAAATGAAAACATTTGCACCCGAATCTATGGCAATATTTGCCCTTGAAACTGCCGGCGGTATGAATGTGGCACAGGATGCCCGGCCGGTGAGAAAAACCAACATTGCCTTTTACGGAAAGGAGCGCATCCTGTCACATGCGGGCGAAATCGATGCCTATCTTGCTCAATACGGCGCCATGAACACGCCGTCGATCGCGTTAATCAAGAATGAACCCGGATTTCAGGCCATAAAAGCCGTAAAAAACAACAAGATCTATATCCTCGATGAAAGGGTTGTATCCCGGCCGACAATGCGTTTGTTGATCGGGATATTGAAAATTGGACAGATTCTTTATCCGGAAGTTTTTGACGAAAAAGCGGAAGCGATATTGAATCCTTAAAAGCTATTTTGTGCATGCCGGGTCAAGAAGATTATTTGGGGTATTTCCAACAATTGAATATTGTCGATTGAAGATTGAATATTTAAGGGCCGCCTGCAGCGGATCATTTAATAAAAAAATAGAAAAAGACGGAGCGAAGCGACATCCACAAATCTTCAATATTCAATCTTCAATAATCAATATTTCTAGGCTTGTCCTGGGTAGGAGGAAAAAATTAAAGGACTCGTTATAGCCGGCACTAAAAGCGGTTGTGGAAAAACAACCGCGTCGTTGGGGCTCATGGCGGCGCTGACAAGGCGCGGGTTGAAGGTTGCGCCCTTTAAAGTCGGTCCCGACTTCATCGACCCAGGACACCATTGGCGGGTTACCGGAACAGCCAGCAGAAATTTAGATGGTTGGATGCTATCAAAAGACTATAACCTGGCTTGTTTCTGCCGATCATCACGCGAGGCGGACATCGCCGTCGTAGAAGGTGTCATGGGGTTGTTCGATGGTTATGGCGGCAAGAGTGAAGCCGGCTCCACCGCCCAAATGTCCAAATGGCTCAGCCTTCCGGTCATTTTAATGGTCGATGCCAAGAGTATGGCGCGAAGTGCTGCCGCTCTGGTCAGTGGTTTTGAGCATTTTGATGAGGAAGTACCCTTTGCCGGTGTTGTTTTCAACAACCTCGGCAGTAACAGACACCTGCACTACCTTAAACAAGCTATGGTTGACAACGTTCGGATGCCGTGCCTGGGCGGTATACCCTTTAGCGAAAAAATATTGATTCCCGAGAGACATTTGGGCCTCGTTACCCAACACGATCATGCCCTTACATCTGAAAACATGGATATGTTGGCAACATTGATAGAAGAAAACATAGATCTGGAAAAATTGATTCAAAACTTGCCGGATATCAGCTTATCGGCGGAGAGCGATCGGAAAGCTGCCTCTAACAACGATAGAGGAGTGCGTATCGGTATCGCATGGGACAATGCATTTTGCTTTTACTATCAAGATAACTTCGATTTGCTGAAACAAAACGGCGCTGAGTTGATCTTTTTCTCACCGCTGGTAGATCAGCATTTGCCACAGGACATCGACGGGCTCTATTTTGGCGGAGGATATCCCGAACTCAACGCCGATGCACTCGAAAAAAATACGCATTTGGGAAATGAGATCAAAGCGTGTTGTAAGGATGGGATGCCCATTTACGCCGAATGCGGCGGTTTCATGTACTTATGCGAAGAGTTATGGGATCAAAATGGCAACCGCCATCCGATGATCGGCTGTTTTCCGTTTACATCCAAGATGTTTCCCCGTTTAAAGGCCCTCGGTTACCGGGAGATTTGTTTGACCAGAGATACCATTATCGGAAATTCGGGCCAGTATATCCGCGGACACGAGTTTCACTATTCGGAGTTGACCAAACTTAAAGCGGGTGTGGCAACAGTTTATAAAATTTCCGATCGGAAGGGGATAAAAAAACCTCCTGACGGTTATCTTGTCAACCGTACTTTGGGAAGTTACAACCATCTGCATTTCGGCAGTCAACCAGAGGCTGCCCATAACTTTGTAGAATCCTGCCTTAACTATCGGCAGGAGAAGGATAAGAGGAGATGAAACCCGAGCAAATCGAACAATCAAGTTTCAATATAATCGATCAGGAAGCCGGTTCTCACAATTTTAAGCCTGAACAGTGGTCCATCGTTCGACGGATGATTCATACCACTGCAGATTTTGAATACCAGCAAATGGTTCGCATTCATGCTGCTGCCATAGGCGCGGGGATAGGTGCAATTAAAGCCGGCAAAACCATCATCACCGACACCAACATGGCCAGGGTGGGCATTCGCAAAAAGGAATTGGAGCCCTTCGGTGTATCCGTAAAATGCTATATAAATGATTCAGCAGTTCAAGAATTGGCACGACAAAACGGAATTACACGTGCCAAAGCCGCAGTGGATGCCGCCGTGCCAGATATGAATGGTGGAATATATGTCGTGGGCAACGCACCCACGGCGTTATTGCGGCTCATTGAACTGGTGACAAATCAACAGGCTTTTCCCGCGTTGATTATCGGTCTGCCGGTGGGCTTTGTGAATGCCGCAGAATCAAAAGCGGCACTGCTTGAAATGGATTATCCTTACATTTCCAATGTCGGTCGCAAGGGTGGATCCAATGTGGCAGCAAGTGTCGTGAATGCGCTGGCCAAGCTGGCAGCAACGTGAAGGGCATGGGGCAGAGGGCATAGGGTTCGGAAGCCAGTAGAGGATATTGAATATCTCGTAAAAAGTAATAAATGTATACTTTTTACCTGATGAATTCGAATTTTTACGAATTCGTCAAAATTGACAATTTAATGGTGAGGTAGACATGAAGACAAAAACCGGAACATTTTATGGGATAAGTGTCGGGCCGGGTGATCCGGATTTGATTACATTGAAAGCCGCAAAAATTCTTAACCATGTTGACACGGTATTTGCTGCAGCCTCCACGAAAAACGATTATAGCTTAGCGGTAAGCATTGCTGAGCGTCATATCCCGGAAAAAACAGAAATAAAAATGCTTCGCTTTCCCATGACCAGGGACAAGCATGAAACCCGCAAGGCATGGCGGAAGCACGCTCAAACCATCATCACAGAAGTTGAACGCGCTAAAAACGTGGCTTTCTTAACTCTGGGCGATGCCATGACCTATTCCACCTTTGGGTATATTATGAGACATGTTCAGGATATGGCGCCGCACATTAAAATACAGACCGTTCCGGGTATTACTTCGTATCAGGCTGCGGCGGCCAGTTTGAATACACCCCTGGTTCAAGGTGAAGAATCACTGATGGTTGTCTCCGGAGCCACGGGCGGTGATCGCCTGCGGGAACTTGCCGGCAAACCCGAAAATGTTGTCTTTTTAAAAGCCTACCGACATGTTCAAGATATCAAAGCTGCCATTGATGAGCTCGGGACATATCCCAGTAGTGTCGGTGTAAAAAACTGCAGTCATCCGAATGAGGAGATCATACCGGATATTGAGGAACTTGGCAAAAGATTACCGGATTACTGGACGTTAATCATCGCCAAACAAAACACGACGAATGGCTCATCACCGGAATAAAGGCAGCACCAAGGCATTGTTACTGTCATTGGCATTATCTGCCGCAGTCTTGATGGTTGGTGTGCACCAGATAGTCAGCCTAAATGTGGAAACGGTTTTGCTTAAGCTTTTTTGGCCGCTGTTTCGACTCATGATGTTTATCACCGCCGGCCTTTTGATTGGGCAGATCATTGAGGCTACAGGATGGACGAGGACGCTGGCTGTTTTGGCCAGACCACTGTTTCGATTCGGCAATTTGGGAAATCAATGCAGTGCAGCATTTACCACGGCTTTTTTTTCAGGGGTCACAGCCAATGCCCTGTTGTTGGATTTCTTACGAGAAGCAAAGATATCACGCAGACAATTGTACTTATCAAATTTTATAAACCAGCTTCCTGCGTTTTTTCTGCATCTGCCGACTACTTTTTTCATTGTGATACCGTTAACAGGTCTGGCAGGCGTTCTGTATTTTCTGATTACATTTCTCGCTGTTTTATTTCGGACCATATTGTTTTTATTATATGGCCATTTTTTTCTACCATCGCGAATCGATGAAAATGTCCGTGAGGTTGATGTCACCGCAGAACAGAAGAATCATGGTTTGAAGGGGATAGGGGATCGCATTAAGCTACGGTTACCTCAACGTCTAATCCGCATAGCGATTTATGTGGTACCGATCTATACGCTTGTATTTGTTTTGAATGCTTTGGGAGTTTTTCAACTGCTACGTGAAGGACTGGCCGATTATGTAGTGACGACCTTTATGCCCATGGAATCGCTTTCGGTAATTATTCTGAGTTTTGCGGCTGAGTTTACCTCCGGTTTTGCTGCCGCCGGAGCATTGTTGGATGCCGGTGTCTTGACCATTAAACAGACAGTCATTGCCCTGTTGATCGGTAATATCTTGGCGTTTCCCGTAAGAGCGCTGCGCCACCAATTGCCTCGATACATCGGGATTTTCTCACCCAAGATGGGTACCCAAATCCTGCTGATGGGACAAGGTTTTAGGGTTGTAAGCATTATTTTTGCGGGAGTTATTTATTATTATGTGGGATAGGCCCAACGAGAACTATAAATATGAACCGCAGAATCCTCCAGAGGCGGATAAATATCGAATACTGAATTTCGAATGTCGAAGTTGATCCTTCGACATTTATCCGCCTCTGTGTGGGTTCTGCGGTTCCTGACTTTAGGTCACGTCTTTAGCGTGATTCGATATTCAAATATAGTTAAATTTTCTTAGTGAAGGGCGAAGTTATTAAAGCTGATAGATGGAAAAGTAAATGAAGAGAAAGCTTCGCACAGGTTTTACCACCGGAACCGCAGCCGCGGCTGCAACCAAGGGCGCGTTGACAATGATTGTAGAAAAAAAAGCGCCATCCAGTGTTCCGATAACACTTTTAACGGGAGATACTCTGGACATCGCGATTCATTCTTGTGAACTTAATAGCCAGGACGAAGCAACCTGCACGGTCATTAAGGATGCCGGTGATGATCCGGATATTACCCATAAAGCTGAAATCGGTGCCAGCGTAAAATTACTGGATGCCGATTCTGGATTTTACGATAAGCAACGAGAGCAGGATATGGTTCGTATCATGGGTGGTAAGGGAGTAGGGCGGGTAACCAAACCCGGGCTTGAAGTGCCTCCTGGAGAACCGGCCATCAATCCGGGGCCTCGTAAAATGATTATCCAGGCGACCAACGACATCGTTGAGCAACATAATATTAGACAGCCGGTGCGCGTGGAGGTATTTGTGCCCGCCGGTGAAAAACTGGCTGAAAAAACCCTTAATGCAAGACTCGGTATTCTTGGGGGTATATCTATTTTAGGAACCACCGGAATTGTGCGACCGATGTCCCATGACGCGTTCATCGCTACCATCGAATCGGCTTTATCCGTGGCGCATGCTTGCGGACTTGAGCATGTTATCTTAACCACGGGGCGTCGAAGTGAACGATTTGCCCAAGCTTATTGGGCACAGCTGCCAGAGGAGGCATTTATCCAAATTGGAGATTTTTTCAAAATGTCCCTGGAATCTGCCTCAATAAAAGGCTTCAAACACATCACCCTGGCCGTTTTCTTTGGCAAAGCGACCAAAATGGCCCAGGGTATTCCTCACACCCATGCCGCCAAAGCGAGATTGACGATGAAGAAACTGTATGAATGGAGCCTCGAGTTAACCCGAGATGAAAAATTTGCAAAACGCATACAAACCGCCAATACCGCCAGACACGCATTCGATATAATCAATGGAAGCCATCCGGAAATCATTTCTTTGGTCGGTCGGAAAATCGTGAGCGCAGCGGAAGTCTTTGTAACTAAAGCCGTGGCGATTGACAGTGTTATCTTTAATTACAATGGGGGTGCCGTTTTTGACTCCACGAAACACATCCCTCAATCGGAAGGCAAAACATCACCTTGCCAGCATTCCAATATTCCATTATTCCATGATTGAGGTATGAACTCTGGCATAAATAACTATCTCATATTTACGTTACTTTAAAGAAGTTTCGAGGCATAGACCATGAATCCGGTAAATATAATCGGAATGGGTATGGGGCCGCAGGATCTCTCCGAGCAACAGCTAAGAATAATTAAACAGGCAGATGTATTGGTGGGTGGCAAAAGGTTGTTGGCGTTTTTCAAAGCATCAACGGCTCAAAAGAAATCAATCAGCAAGGACATTGAAAATGTCATCGACTATGTCAAAAATCAGATGAAATCCCACAAGGTTGTTGTGCTGGCATCTGGCGATCCTTTGTTTTTCGGTATTGGCGCCACTCTGACAAAAGCTTTGGGTCCGGAAAATGTGCTGATTTATCCGAATATTTCAACCGTGTCAGCTGCCTTTGCACGTATAAAAGAGCCGTGGAGTGACGTACAGATAATAAGTTTGCATGGCAAGAAAAATGAGAAACAGCTGCTGCAGGCACTTGAGAAAGAAGATAATATCGCGGTTTTAACCGACCCCCGAAAAAATCCGGCCTGGCTTGCCCGGCTCCTTATCGAAAAGCACATAGTGGATTTTAAAATATGTGTCCTGGAAAAACTTGGTTCATCCTCTGAGCGGATCGCTTGGTATCCGTTAAGCCAGGCGGCTACCATGGAGTTTACGGCACCGAATTTGGTCATATTAAAACGGGGGGCCGAGGATTTAATAATTCGCAGTCAACCTCATCTCGGCATGCCGGATGGCTGGTTTGCCCATCAAACTGGGTTGATCACCAAATCGGAGGTGAGGGCGGTCAGTCTTTCGAGATTGCAGCTTTTACCGGGCCACATCATGTGGGATTTAGGCGCCGGCAGTGGTGCGGTTTCAATTGAAGCCTCTGTTCTTTTAGCTAAGGGACATATATATGCAGTCGAAAAAAATCCTGATCGAATTGAACAAATTAAACGAAATAAACAGCGCTTCAAAGTTAAAAATCTGGATATTATTGAGTCGGTTTTACCGCAAGGCCTGAACGACCTTCCGGCTCCCGATCGGGTCTTTATCGGCGGCGGCGGAAAGCAGTTGAAAACGATTATTCAGGCTGCCGCCGCTGCGCTTAAGTCTAACGGTATTATCGTGATCAATACAGTGCTTTTGTCCAGCCTCCAGATGGCTAAAAAAACAATGAACCAACTGGGGTTTCAAACCGATATCGTCCAGATCCAAATTAATCGCGGCTCGGATATGCCCTGGGATGAACGCTTAGAAGCACAAAATCCAATCTGGATCATACGTGGAATGCGGAAAGTAGAAGGTGGAAGTGGGAATGCGGAATGTGAAAAATAGAATGCGGAAGTGGGAATGCGGAATGCGGAAGGAATCATGAGGTGCGGTTTTCGTGTTATGGGTTGCTGATTGTGCCTCTTGGGGTTTAATTAGTCTCCTAAAAAAGGTTTGGTAAATTTTCGCAAAAAGAAATAGTAGCGAGGACGTAATATTGGAGAAAGATACTAAATCCAAAATCCAAAATCCAGTTTTGTTTGTCGGGGCCGGGCCTGGAGACCCGGAATTGATTACCGTCAAGGGTCAGCATGCCCTGATGGAAGCCGATCTGGTGATTTATGCCGGTTCGCTGGTGCCGAAAGCATTGCTGCAATGGACAAAACCGGAAGCTGAATCCTTAAGTAGTGCTTCTTTTAATCTTAGTGAAGTTATAGATATTATAGATAATGCTGTAACTATGAAAAAGAAGGTCGTACGCCTGCATACCGGAGATCCAAGTTTATACGGGGCGATATTTGAACAGATGACTGAGCTTCAAAAACGATCTATCCCGTATCGTGTGATCCCTGGGGTAACCGCTGCATTTGCTGCAGCCGCCGCCATGGGCATTGAATTTACCTTGCCCGAAATATCCCAAACCCTGATTTTTACACGGATGGCCGGCAGAACACCCGTTCCGGAAAAAGAAAATCTCGCTTTATTGGCCGAACACCAATCTTCAATGGTCATATATCTGAGCATTGGCTTGATTGAAGAAGTTGCCGACATACTGGCTGATGCGTATGGTCAACACGCAAAATGTGCTGTTGTTTATCGTGCCAGTCAACCGGAAGAAAAAATTATTGTTACCCAGTTAGAGGATCTTGTCGATAGCGTTCGGGCTGCAAACATTACGCATCAGGCGTTGATCATTGTGGGGAAAATACTGGAAGTAAGCCATAAGAATCTAAAGCACAAATCGAAGCTCTATGACAAAGATTTCAGTCATGGACATCGGCATTAAAGGAAGGTTACAAGTGATCTAAATTTTGAAGTGATCTAAAGTTAATGCGTCGCTTTGCTCAGTCTTATACTATAAAAAGATCCGCCGCAGG
>JASFPE010000126.1:0-11565 GCA_050116155.1 Desulfobacterales bacterium | reverse complement strand
ATCTTTTACCGGATTTGGAAGACTGGGCCAGCCCTGCTGATAATCTCCACAGCCAATTACCAGGGCGTAGTATCCAGAGTAAAGTCGGATTTCCTTTTCAGTACCAGTAGCAGTTTTGGCTTTGAGAATGATGCCCCGGGAAGTGGCATAGGCAGGAAAAGAAACGAGCCACAGACATATGGCTGTTAAAAATAAATAGGTACCCAAAATTGTTAATCGATGGGTGTGCATTTGTCCCCCTAATTTTATGTCATTTTATAAGATTATTACCCAAAAAAAGAACATAAATAAGGACAAACTCTTCTGGATGATGAATTTATAGACTATTATCGCATCGCGGTCAACCCAATAGTAGACAAAGCGCTTTTTATATTTACCATCTTTCAATTTATAGGATCACCGCCTTGACCCTTAGAATTCTTGTAAATGAAAACTTCATACGCGTATAAAGTATGTGCATTCTAGAGTATCGCTTGCGCCTTTATTTTGCGCCGTGCCCAGGCCCGTCCAGCCCGTCCCCATAGGTTATAGATCATCAAACTAACCGGTAAAATTCGCTCGATCATCGGTGTTAAATAGCAGAGTCTGATAAGATTCAAATAAAGGGTATGGATGCTATTTGTGTTTATAAAAATTTGATTGTCTCGCCGTGTAAATCCCCAGCGTTTGGCCATCAGGTGGGCTGCTTTTTTGCCATCCCGCATTTGTATCACGGCGTTAAAGGGTCCGGCAGGAGTATAAGGTGCCGTTGAATCGTTCGTTAGAGATTCAACAGCGGACCGGGCCAGACCGGCTCTCCATTCTGCTACATCGAAATTTTCCGCCCCCATGGATTTATCAATTGGATATACATTTATATTTTCGATGGCTTGCCGGGCCTGCTGGCAGGCAGTAGGACAACCCGAGAAAAAAATCGGTT
The DNA here is from genome assembly GCA_050116155.1 of Desulfobacterales bacterium. Lineage (GTDB taxonomy): Bacteria > Desulfobacterota > Desulfobacteria > Desulfobacterales > JAHEIW01. The sequence goes on along the minus strand of JASFPE010000126.1, from coordinate 10,646 downwards.
TGATACCCCATGAGGCCAAGGAAGCGGAAAAAAGCTCGACTTCCGCCAGGGGTTTCCCATTGACCATTAAATATTCAATACGGGAAGTCAGGGTATGGGATAGAAAACCATCCGTGCCGGAGGCTGCATGCATGCCCAGAAACATAACCGCCCGGGCTTCTCCCGGATCACCGATGCCCGGTATTGGTTTTCGCTCATAACCCGAGCCAATCGTAATTCTGGAATCGATCAATTCAGGCAGCAGGTTAAAGCCGGTGCGATGGAAATCCTTGACCCGGATTCGCTCGACACCGGCATTTAAAAGCGCATGTCCGACGGCATTCATATCCCGCGACATTCCCACACATGCGTGACACCACCGCTCCGTCATAAATGACGATGCCTCATAATTCCAGCAACCTGAGCTACCTTCAATGTCGGCAATGATCAGGATATTCTTATAAAGTGGTTTCACACGGCTAGCAATCTTTTATGATTTTTTAAATTAGGAATTGGATTCTTATTTTTATCGCCGAAGGCGATTGGGTTGCCAGGCTTTCTTCCCCGCCCGCCTCGCCTGAGCGGCTCGCGATGGCGGGCAGGCGGAAAGCCTGGTAAAAAAGATCTAAAAAATCCTGTAAATCCTGTCTAAAAAAGGAAAAATATACAATAGAATCCATTCCTCTAGTAAGCCCGGCTTATGTCATTTATGCGCTGCAACACCGGAGGGTGGGAATAATTCAAGAATACATAAAAGGGATGAGGAGTCAGATTGGTCAGGTTATGCGCCGATAGCTTTTTGAGCGCGTCGGCCATGGCCTGGGGGTCACCGGTGGTTTCGACGGCAAAACGGTCTGCCTGGGTTTCGTTTCTGCGTGAAAACATTTGCATCAACATCCCGATAAAAAAATCCAACGGTGAATATAACATCGCAAAGAAAATCAATCCTGCATAAACCGAGGTGTAATTCATGTAAAACGCATCGAAAAGGCCCTGGTAGGAAATAAAGAAGGACAGAAGGAATAGCATCAATCCCGTTTGCAGGATGCCGAGAATTATGCTCAACATAATATGCTTTTTTTTGTAATGCCCCATTTCATGGGCCAACACCGCTAATAGCTCGTTGGTGGTATGCTGATTGATAAGGGTGTCGAATAACGCGATGCGTTTATGTTTGCCGAATCCGGTAAAAAATGCATTGGATTTTCTCGAGCGTCGGGATCCGTCCATGACGTATACATTTTCCAGCGGGAATTTTATGGAACTGGCATACGACAGAATCGCCGATTTAAGTTCGCCGGACTCCAATGGGGTAAACTTATTAAAGAGCGGCATAATCCAGGTGGGTGCAATGAATTGAACACCCAGCATATACAAAGTGACGGCAATCCAGCAATAAATCCAGGCATAGACGCCGGCATATTCGAAAAATGCCAATACAGCTGCCAGAAGCGGTGCACCCAGCAATATTGCAAGTAAAGTGCCTTTTAACAAATCCAGTGCAAATGTCGCCCACGTGGTTTTATTGAAGCCAAAACGCTCTTCGATCACGAAGGTGGCGTAAATACTGAATGGAATCGTCAGGATGGCTTTGATTATCGCCAGCACACCAATAAATATCAGTCCACTGAATATCGGCCCGAGATCCCATGATCGCACCCATTGATCCAGCAGCGGGAAGCCTTTGGCAAACCAGAATACAAGGATCAACACGACATTGAATGTGCCCGTGATCCATCCAAAGCGGGTATTTACGCGCAGGTATTCCTGGGATTTGCGATACTGATCGGGTTCATAAACGTCTTTAAATGCCTTTGGCAGTTCGGGTTGCAGCATTTTGAGATTTAAATAATCTGCCCAGGCATTTAAAATTAAATCAATAACAATAGTTGCCAGAATTATTATGGCGATAATGTTCATTATAATCTAAGGTGTCAGGCTTAATCAGGTGTCAGGTGTCAGCGTTTTTCGATTTCGGATTTCGAATTGCGGATTTTAAAAACATATATAAAACTGGGAACAGAGAATTTAAGAATTCAGGAATTGGGTGATTCAGGGATTAAAAGATTTTAAAACCCTGAACCTCTGACCCTGAATCCGTGCCTTAAATTTTCTGCCTCAAACCTCTATCCTAACGCTATTATAACTTTCAATCCGATAACTAAATGTTTCGATGACACTCCAATCGTGATGCTGGGTGTTATTGATCGGTGCTTCGCCGGGGGACCTGATTGGATTCCATGAAATTGACAAGCACGTTATAGGGCTGAGCGCCAACCACCACTTGCTGATTCATCATGAAGCTGGGAACGGCAGTAATGCCCATTTCATATGCCCGTGCCCAATCAGAGTCAACATCCGATTTATAGGCCTGGGTTTCCAATACGTCGCGTATATCGCTTTCCGGTAAACCGAGAGTTCCTCCGACGTCAATCAAAGTTGATATATTTCCAATATTTCGACCATCGGCAAAATACGCCCGGAAAATTGCATGATGAAATTCATCGCCTTTGCCCAGTGACTCTGCCCATTTACCCAGTTCCTGGGCCATCCGGCTGTTGTAGGTCTTTTCTCGATTTCCAAAAGGCAGGCCAAGCCCCTCAGCCACATTTTTCATATGGGATAGCATTTCATCAATGTTGATCGGACGACCGGCAAATAAATCCTCAAGTGTTCGACCCTCAGGAGGTGTCTCCGGATGGAGTGGAAATGCCGTCCAACGTATACCCACTTCAAATTCTTTTTGTAATTGTTCAACCCTCCGGGTGATGAAATAACACCAGGGTCAGATATAATCTGAAAATATTTCCAAAATCACCGAATCTGCCATAGTACACCTCAAATGGATTGAAAATTGAAAATTATAAATTAAAGATCATATCTTCTATAAATATTCAATTTAAAATTACCAATACAGAAGGCCTGATATAGGCCAAAAAAAGGGGCAGCCTATGGGGGATAGGCCGCCCCGGATAGAGGAAAGTGTTAAGGGTTAAGTTGGAAAGTTAACCGATTAACAACTAGCAGCAAATGCTGCATGCCAATACTATAATACCACAGCGTGCCATGTCAAGCGAAAACTGAAAGCGGACTGAAAGCGAAATAGACGCCGTCGAATTCCCCTAACATGATTATTTTCCTGCAGTCTGTTGGAATTTTATTCCAACACCGACTTTATTGGACCACACAATCTTACCGCTGCGCTTGATAACTTTCCCTTTCTTTCGGATCGGTATGGCTAAGCGCAATCTTTGCCCCACCTTAACGTTATTGGCGGTTTTGAGAAATATCCCACCCAGGCTGATATCCTTAATTTCACCCTGGTGGATTTTATTTTGCATTGCAAATTTAATGGGAATGGAACATTTTTTACGGGGATGTTCTCTGAGTTCACGGCCATTAAAACGTTTTTTCTCCACCGGTTTAAATTCTAAGTATCTGGCCCCATATCCATAATAAAATGATGATTTTATCAAAGGTTTACGCCATTTAATCTCGGCCAGATAGCATTCATAAACATCAGGGTCTGCTGCGTACGGGGAGTTGGTGATGCCGATGTACAACTCAGTTCCGGGTTGCATGACATAATCTGATTCGAAATACAGACCGGTGTCACTGAAGTTGAACATGCGGGCACTATGGAGTTCCCCGGCCTCCAAATTTTCGAGTGTCAGGGGCGCTTCATGGGGAAATCGAGTGTTGTCTCTGTGTTCCGGGTTCGAATCCATGTATACCTCTATCGCGATTGAATAATGTCTTGAGATGGTTAGATGCAGGGTTTTGAAGCACTACCACAGAAAAGCCCACAATCATTAATTCTTGTTTTCGTTTTTGTATTTTTTAAGAAGGTCCTGGATGGCCTCTTCTAGGAGATCATTTTGCCGTTTTTCTAATTGTGCGGCAAGTATTCGGATTTCCTTGATCAATTCCGCATCCAAAGTCGTGTTATACATCTTTCTTTTGCCCATATCTTTTTATACCATATCGAAATTAATAAATCAATATAAATAGTTTTATTCTTTTATTGGTTGATCCAATTACAAGTCAATATCATGATCAAGATTTGAGCTGCTGCACGTCTAATTCGATTCTCCAGCCAAGCACCTCTGACCATTTGGTCGTTATTGCGCTTCACATCGATATACCAACGCTGCCGATCCTACCCTTTTGTAATTGTATAGCCATACCATATGCGTCGCCCCCAGACGATCGGCGCGCCACATAAGCTGGTGTTCAACATCATTTTCTCGGTATTTCGGCAGAATCCGACCCGGGTCTGAATTTCCGGAAAGCGTATCCAGGTATTGGCAATCTTGCACCATTCTTTCTTCAGCCGACACGAGATGGGAAAATCTCTGATTCGGCGTGCAGGCCAGGATAAAGAATATAAAAAATATGATGAGCCCTTTTTTCATCAGACGATTTTCATTTTCAATACGGTTAACTTTATTATTTTATTGGCGAAACAAAGCATTATCTTCAGTAAATATTGTAGTATAAACAGGCGAGTATGTCAAAAAAATGAACGATAAATTAAACCCGAAGGTTCTGAAATGGGATTTTCATCAGATTTGGGAGGAAATTTTATACAAGAGCAGCAACGACGACGATGGGATTCGATTTATGACACGCAGCGATTTCCAGACTTGAGGGGAAAAATCTTTGAATTTCTTTAACTATTTAAAATTGAAGAATAAATTCTCCTATTGCCTTGTGAATTCGGTGGGAACCCTCACCCAGCAAGATACCGTGTCGCTCAAAATTAAAGAGCATATATTCTTTATTCTGTGATCCGATAAGATCATATATTTTCCTCGAGCCTCTGGGATCCACAACCGGGTCGCCTCTTGATTGCACCACCAAGGCCGGCACGCTCAATCCTGGAAGTTTGGCTTCCAGCTCATCCATCAATCGTTCGAGTTCCACCACACCGGATATCGGATTGCGCAGGTAATTAATGTGGGGATTTTCCGGTTTGTTTTCAACAAACTCCTTTTTAGCGCCAACCTGTCGTGCCCTTTCCATAATCCGATTCCACATATCTACTGCCGGGGCAAATTTTGATGAGAAATCTTTGAGTCTCATGGGCGCCGAGACAGCAAATACCCCGATTACGTCATTTATCCTGGCCGCCAGGTCAAGGGCCAATCCTGCGCCCGTTGAAAAACCGCCGGCGACCACCTGCTTACATAAGCTGCTGATAATGGCGTATCCTAAATCAATCGAAGCCTGCCAGTCTTTATAGGTTCGGGTGGCAAGATCATCCGGCGACGTTCCATGCCCTTTCAAACGCGGAACATAAACCCACAGACCAAGACGTCCTAAATAAAGCGCCAACTCTCTGACCTCCAGCGGTGCCGCCATATATCCGTGAGATAATACAACACCCAGACGCCTGGATCTGCCCTTCACCAAAAACGGCATGCCTACGTCAAGGTCTTTTGATTCACCATCGACAAAAAAGCTTTCATAATCCTTTTTATATTCATCGACGGCGCGCTCCATTAAACGCCTGGCGACCTTTCTTCTGACCCAAAAACCCGGCAGGGATGCCAGGCGGCCAACCCGGCTTTGCAGTCTCGATAACGGTTCCACTGCGTTGGCCATTACTTCTACAGGATTATCGATGCGGGCACGATGAAAATCATACGGCGAAGAAAACTTGGAGGAATCTTTGATATACTTACCCCCGTCCTGCCGCAAGACACCTGTCTCTATAGCTACCGATAGAAAATCCTTTACCTTTCCATAGCAATCGTCGGTAAGCAAATGAAGCTGATCATCTTCTAAGCTGTGATGAAAGTAAATATCAGAATTACTTCGAATATCGTCAGCGGCCAGAAACACACGCCGCCGAAGATCCAGTTCATCAATTTTTTTTGATCGCATCGACCGCAACATCGATGCAAAAAGGTGATCATGGTTGACCGTGGTTAAGTCATATATGGCCGCCATATAGCGTTCGGTCAAAAGCAAGGCTTCCTTGCGCATCGTGGTCTTTGATGGAATAGGGTCATCAAAATTGATCCTGCGTTTGGCCGATATATCCAAATCGATGGCCGAACGCTGTAAACATTCAAAGATTTCAATAGGTTCTCCGAACCGTATATCGATATTTACCCCTGAAATCAACATGGAGCCTTCGGTCATGAGTTCTTCGATGAGTCTTTCCGGGATATCTTCCACCAATCGAACCGCTAAATTGCTGAGGATATTCTCACGGGCCCGAAGGGGATAATAGGTTAGATTTACCGGAACAATATAGGTATTGCGTTGCAAAACAGGTTCGAGTGAATCGATCTGAAAAAGATCCATCAAATAGTTTGCCTCGTGTGAGCTTTCCTCCGAAAGTCGTCTCAGACGCTGGCGATAAAATTCTGTTCGCAGTGCCAGGGTGGCCGCACCCGTATGGGGCGGATGTTTGCCTCCCGCCCAAGAGATCATGAAGCGCCCTTTTTCAATAATTTTCTTATTTTTGACCATGCGGCCTTCAGGAAAAATGATCCAATGCGCTTCGCCGGTGAGCAGGGATTTTACAATCAGGCGATCCCGATCGGGATCCTTGGTTGAAACGGCGCCAACTTTTTCTAGGTAGGCGCCGACAGCACCCTGAAAGAATTCATATGATGCCAGTGACCAGACCGGAATTTTGGTGAGCTTGAAAATGTGATAAGGCATGAGAAACGTCTCAAGCCGCGTGAAATGATTAATTACAAAGATAAGCGATCCATCGGGAATGTTTTCGGTTCCATGGAGATTTACGCTGGCCTTTGACAGGTTTTCGATGGCCTTTATTGCAAAACCGGTGGTTCGATAGGCAAATCGATTCATTTCTAAATTATAAAAGAAAATCCGCCTCTAATCAACTTTCATTCGAACCTGATCTGAGGCTTGTCCGCCTATGGCGTGATTTTAGAACAAATCCTGGGCTATAAATTTGCAGTTGACAGAATTACGAGGAATCAATAATCTAGCGGCTCTGGTTTCATAATGTAGAAAAATTTTCGGAGGTGTGCCGTGTACTCGAAAATACTTGTTTTGCGGTTTCCCAAAACTGCCGTTCAAAAACCCATCGTGTGTCGTTTAACCAAGGACTATGATTTGATTTTTAACATATTGAATGCAACCATCCTTCCCCGCAAAGAAGGCATTATGGTACTCGAATTATCGGGGTCCCGTAAAAATTTCAAAGAAGGTGTAAAATTTCTGCGCGCACAAGGACTTGATGTCCAAAATGCCTCCCAGGAAGTGAAGCGCAATATTCGACAATGCACACATTGCGGTGCATGCACGGCCGTATGTCCCACAGGTGCGCTTGCCGTTATACGACCGGAGATGAGCGTGGATTTTGACCAAAAAAAATGCAGCATCTGTGAATTGTGCGTCCCAGTCTGTCCAACCCGGGCCATGGAAGTCCGGCCCCAGAAAGTCCCCATTGCTGGATGAAGCTTACAACTGCAGTTGCCATAAGCGGTGGTGTGGATTCAATGATGGCGGCCTATGCCTTGAAGCAGCAAGGGCATCACGTCATTGGCATTCATTTCCTCACAGGATTTGAGACCCCCGCTCATCGAACAAAAATCAAATCAAAAACGCAGTCGCATCCAATTATTGAGATCGGCAATCAAGTGGGCATATCGATAAGACTATTTGACTGTCGCCATGACTTCAAAACGCGGGTGATTGATTATTTTATCCAGACCTATTTGGCCGGACAGACCCCAAATCCATGTATGGTATGCAACCCGGCCATCAAATTTGGTTCTGTATTGGCCTATGCTCGCAAACTGGGAGCCGATCAATTGGCCACCGGTCATTACGCCCAAATTAAAAGAGACAGCTCCGGAAGCTTTCATTTGCACAAAGGCATAGATCGACACAAAGATCAGTCTTATTTTCTTGCACGCCTCACCCAGAACCAACTCGCCCAGGCGTGTTTTCCGCTCGGTGATATGAAAAAATCAGAGGTTCAACAGCTGGCTGAGAAAAAAGGGCTTCATCCGATTACCAGTAAGGAAAGTCAGGATGCTTGTTTTGTAAAACAAGGCTCATATGGCGAATTTCTTTTAAAACAAAGCGGATATATGCCTGCCCCGGGTCCCATCGTTGACCGTCACGGGACCCTTTTGGGGCAACACAAGGGACTGCATTTGTTTACCATCGGGCAGAGGCGAGGAATTAATTGTCCGGCCCCTGAGCCCTATTATGTCGTGAAGCTGGACCGCAAACGCAATCGGTTGGTCGTCGGATCAAAATCGGATTTGCTGACTTCGACCTGCAGGGTTGTCGATATTAATTGGATCACGGATCCACCGACAGCGCCGATAACCGTTCACACCCGCATCCGTTACCGCCATCAGGGAGTTGCCGGCACCCTTTTCCCAAAAAGCAATAATTCTGCTGAGATTCAATTTAAATCCCCCCAGGCAGCAATTACACCCGGCCAGGGAGCGGTGTTTTATCAGGGGGATGAGGTCCTGGGAGGCGGCTGGCTCGCCTTGGATACTTGATACTGGATACTGGTTACTCTCGATTCTCGATGCTGGATGCGTGATGCTCGATACTTGATACTCGATGCTGGATGCTGGATGATAGGTTGTGAATTAATGATACGTTATTATTATAAATCGAGAATCCAGCATCGAGCATCGAGCATCTGTGGTGAATACCCTTGCCTATTAAGACGATACAGGTGTGAACAAACATGCCAAAATTTATCATAAAGACCTTGGGTTGTAAGGTGAATCAATATGAATCGGAAGCCATTGGCAAAGAATTGCAGGCTTCCGGTTGGTTTGCGGTTCAAACGGAAGAGCTTTCAGATTTGTGCATTATCAATACCTGTACGGTAACCCAAAAGGCCGCCATGCAGTCACGCCAGGCCGTTCGTCAGGCCATCAGGGCCAATCCCGGAGCCCGCATCGTCGTCACGGGTTGTTACGCCCAAACCGAATCAGATGAACTTAAAAAGATAAAAGGCGTTCACTGCGTCATTGGTCATGCAGGAAAGCATAAGATTGGAAGCGTTTTTCAATCACTGGAAGAGGCAAAAGAAACCGCTTCAATTTCCGTCTGTTCTGACATGCGGGATGAAATCCACTTCAAGCAGTTCTCGGAAGCAGTCTATGGCACGCGTACGCGCCCCTTTTTGAAAATTCAGGACGGCTGCAGTGCATTCTGCACCTATTGCATTGTTCCTCTTGCACGGGGGCCCAGCCGCAGCATGGCCTTGAATGATGTTCTGGAACACATTAGAGAGCTTGGAAACGCCGGCTATCATGAAGTCGTATTGACAGGGGTTCATCTGGGCAATTACGGAATTGATCTTATTCCAAAAACAAGTCTTTATGAGGTGCTTTGCCGAATTGATGAGTCGAAACTAGTTCATCGTGTACGGCTGAGTTCAATCGAACCACTTGAGCTAAGCAATGAAATCCTAAAACTTGTTTCATCATCCCGCCGTTTTTGCCGGCATTTTCACATTCCGCTTCAAAGCGGCGACGATGACATATTGAAAAAAATGCGTCGTCCTTATACCCGCAATTACTTTCACGATCTGGTATTAAAAATTAACAGCTGCATACCGGATGCCGCCATTGGCGTAGATGTTCTAGTTGGATTTCCCGGCGAAACCGTTGAAGCCTTTGAGAACACCTATAATCTGATCCGGGTATTACCGGTTGCCTACCTGCATGTCTTTCCGTTTTCCTCACGCCCCGGCACACCGGCAAACTCATTTGCCGATAAAATCCCGCCGGATGTGATCAAGGCACGCTGCGAACGAATGCGTAATCTGGGAGAAGAAAAACGTCTAAAATTTTATCAGGGTTTTGTCGGTCAAACATTGGAGGTGCTGATTGAAGAAACCAGAGACAACGAGACCGGTTTCCTAAAAGGAATCACCTCAAATTACATCCCGGTTCTGGTGGACGCTCCAGATGACCACCAAAATACGATCGTCCCGGTAAAGATAGAAAAATTTACCGAAATCAACCGGCCGTTGGGAACGATACGACCGCAGACATAATCCATATTGTCCTGGAAGGGCATAAAAAAAGCGCAATATTGAAATTGCGCTTTTCATGTTTATTATTGATGGTGCCGAAGGCGAGACTCGAACTCGCACGGGGAAACCCCCACTAGACCCTGAATAGATATTCGCGCAATTCATGGATTTACAAGGATTTACAAGGATACAAATATTTAATGCGATATCTTCACATTATCTTCTAAGGTGATATAAGGACACAAAGAGAAATACAGGGGTACTTTTACTAATTTGTTGACCATTGTTGACCAAGAAATAACCCTTCGGATCTGCCTCTTATTTTGACAAATATAAGGAGAACACGAAAAAATACGACAAAATGACGCTGTTTCCCGGTTAGGTTGTTTTTAAAAATTCCTGATTTTTGGTACAATTTTGAGAGATTTCGCTAAAATTATTGACTTATTCATTTATCAATAATATTATCGAAATAATCATCCCCAGAGGGGTCTTAATAGACTCCCTGGCCCCCGTTGGGTTGCGATCCAGCGGGTTTTTTTTTGTTTCAAGATTCTCATACCATTAAACAATTCCACATTATGAATCAAGTCACCTTTCTTGTAGATGGGTTTAACCTCTATCACTCTGTCCGAACAGCAGCTAAATATTTAAATGCTTC
>JASFPE010000125.1:0-11591 GCA_050116155.1 Desulfobacterales bacterium | reverse complement strand
GGCGAGGTTCTGGTGGATGCGGACACCTGCCGTCTGGCGGAGGGACATTTTACCTTCGAATCGCTGGAACCCACAATGGTTAAAGGTAAGACGGACCCCGTCCGGGTTCACAAAGTCATATCTCAAAAGGAAAGACCCATTACCGTACACCGCCTTTCCGGACTGAGGGCCAATCTGGTTGGCAGGAAGGCAGAGTTGGGTGCTCTTAGAGAGTCCATCGAAAATCTTCGAAAGGGAAAAGGTAGGATTTTTTCGATTTGTGGCGATGCCGGATCGGGAAAGAGCAGGCTGATCGAGGAATTCAAAAACACACTGGATCTCGCGGAGATTCAGTGGCTGGAAGGACATGCTTACGCTTATTCCCAAAACATCCCTTACTTTCCGTTGATCGATCTCCTGAACAGGGTATTTAAGATCGAAGAAAACGATCCTCAAGAAAAGGTAAAAGAAAAAGTCGAATACGGGATAGAAGATCTGCTGGGGATGAAGGCAGACGTTGTCCCTTGTCTGGGGGGGCTATATTCCCTCAATTATCCCGAACTGGAAGATGTCAGTCCCGAGTTTTGGAAATCCCGATTGGTGGATGCAACCCAGAGCATTATTACCGCTCTGGCCCAGAGAGCGCCAACCATTTTTTTTCTGGAAGACCTCCACTGGGCTGATCCTTCATTTATACTACTGCTCCGTCATGCCTTGATGGTGACACGGCACCCGGCCGTCGTCCTGTGCGTTTACAGGCCTTCAATCAGTCTTTTTACAAGTGAGCAGTTAAGCAGTGTTGCTGAAATCTATCAGGAGATTCGACTTCAGGATCTTTCCCTTTCAGACGCACAGGACATGCTGGAATCTCTACTCAAAACCACCACTATCCCTTCTGATTTGAAACGCTTTGTCCATGACAAGGCAGAAGGAAACCCCTTCTACCTCGAGGAGCTGGTCAATTCTTTGATTGAAACCGAAACGCTCATCCGGGAAAATGGCCATTGGAAGATCACGAGACCGATTGCTGAATCTGACATTAGCTCTACGATCCATGGACTTATCGCGGGCAGACTTGATCGGTTGGAAAAAGAAACGAAGCGGATTCTTCAGGAAGCCTCGGTGATCGGCCGGGCCTTTCTTTACGAAATTCTGAAAAAGGTCAGCGAAATGGAAGAGTGCATCGACCGCGGCCTCGGCGCTCTGGAGCGACTGGATCTGATCAGAACCAGATCCCTTCAACCGGATCTGGAGTATATGTTCAAACACCCCCTTACCCAGGAGGTCGTATACAACGGTCTTCTCAAAAAAGATCGAAAGGCCATCCACGAACACATCGCCCGGGTGATGGAGCAGTTATTTCAGGACAGGCTTCCCGAGTTTTATGAGACCCTGGCCTTTCATTTCAAGCAAGGGCAATCTGCCCATAAGGCCGTCGATTATCTCATGAAATCCGGGGAGAAAAGCCTCAAGAGATACGCGGTTGAAGAGGCACACCAGTATTACAGAGAGGCCTTTGATGTTATCACCGGCAACCCTGATAAATTGAAAGAAGCCGATGTTCTTCTCATCGATCTTCTCATCAAGTGGTCCCTGGTCTACTACTACCGGGGCGCTTTCAATGAACAGCTCGATTTATTAAGCAAGCATCTGGAGCTTGCTGAGTCTCAAGCGGACAAATCGATGCTGGGAATGTTCTATGCATGGCTGGGTTTTGTACTCGGACTGCGGCATGAACTTGGGGATTCTTATGAATATCTCCTTAAAGCGCTAAACCTTGGCGAGCAGCTCAACGATCAAAAGGTTATCGGTTATGCCAGTGCCTGGCTTGCCTGGACCTGTATATACAGGGGTCTTCTTGAGGAAGCCATCGACCGTGGTCAACGGGCCCAGGACATCGCGCGACGCTTCCCGTCGGATCATTACCTTTATTTTAAATCGCTGGGAGCGATTGGAAATGCATCGGTTTCCAAAGGAGATATTAAATGGGCCATGGAAGCCGGAAAAGCCCTTCTGGATTATGGCCAGACGCATTCCAATGTCAGAAGTATGGTTCTCGGGCACTTCGTCATGGGGAGCGGTTATCGTGTGATGGGAGACCATCGCTCAGCCCTTGAATGCGGCAAGAAGGCCGCTAAAATCGCGGCAGATCCCTTTTACTATCAATTTTCAAGGGTTAACGTTGGCTCCAGTTATGCTCAACTCGGTCAGTTTCAAGAAGCAGATCAGGTTCTGCAGGAGGCCTCTGTTTTTAGCGAAAAATTCGGCTGTGAAGTTATCGGCACACCAATCATTGGCGTGATGGGGCTTGTCTTGCTGGCCAAAGGGCAGATGGGCCAGGGAATAAAAAAGCTGAAAGAGGTAATTCGGGTGTGTTCTGAAAAGCAGGCTCGATATTGGCTTGCAACCTTTGAGCTGGCTCTCGGGCAGGTCTATCTGCAGATCGTCGACAAATCAGAAACCATCAGCCTGTCTGCCATGGCAAAGAACATCGGTTTTATCGTCAGAAACGTTCCTGCTGCTGCCAGAAGGGCCGAAGATCATCTCAAAAAAGCGATCGCAGTTGCTAAAGAGATTGGGGCAAAAGGAATTGAGGGTGTGGCTTACCTTGACTTTGGACGTCTCCACCAGGCAAAGGGCAGAAGTGAACAAGCGCGGGATTGTTTTTCAAAGGCCGTTCTGATTTTTAAAGAATGCGGATTTGATGTGTATCTGAAACAAGCAAACAGGGCACTCGAGTCTTTAAAATAAAAGCGATTTAGTCTTTTTAACCACTGCTAGTATCCTGCTGCTTTTTTAAACTTCTCCAGCTGCTCCAGATAATAGGCGCGATTTTTTTTGGCAAGCTTCAGCGCCTGCTTTCCTGCATCTATGGCCTCTTCGTACATACCGTTTACATAATAGCTTTCCGCAAGGGTGTCCAAAATATGAGGAGACCGTTCTAGTTCTACGGCCTGTTCCACCAGTTTGAGCGCGCGTTTTGGATCGCGATAGCTGTGGTCTTCACAGGTGGCATAAAGCCAGGCAAGATTATTGAGTACCTGGGCATTTTGGGGCTTTAGGGTTAATGATTTTTCATAGGCATAACTGACACCTTCAAAATCATTTATACTATAGTAAAGATCACCCAATAAACTGTATAGATCAGGATTGTCCGGTGACTTTTGGAGTTCCTGTAAAATAGCCTGTTCGATTAATTGATTGTTTAATTGAGTGCCAATAACGCCAACATTCAGGTAATAACCCACCACACCAATGGAAAGTAATCCTACGAGATACACCGTAATGCCTTTTTTCACTTTGCGATCGTGGCGCTTTATCCAGGTCGGGTTTAGTTCGCATTTTCTTAAATAATCGATGCGTTCTTTTATACTAAAATGATGCCAGTTGGGCCGGTCGGCAGGCTGGCCACTGGTAATGGCAATTTTTTCCAACGTCGAAATGAGAGGTCTGGCATTGTCAAATAATGAATAAACGAAAAGGTCTGCCTGGCGCTCGAAGTTGCGCATGAAGAACCCGAAAATAAAGCGAAAATAGATTAAAAAAATGACAATGATGATAATGCTGAAAAGGGCGGAAACCACAGTAGTCTGATTGAATCCCGCTGTGTTTATGAGCCAGAGAACCGGTTTGGCATACATCAACGAAAAAATAATGAAGTCAAGTATGACATAGGACAAAAACATGTAGCCCACAAAAAATATCAAATAAAACAATAGGTGCTTTCGTTTGACATGTCCGATTTCATGGGCAATCACTGCATCGATTTCTCCGGGCTCTAACATGCTCAGAAGCGCCCGGGTGACCAGAATATAACGAAATTTTCGAATCAAGCCCATGACACCCGCGGTTATCATTTTACCGCCAAAGATAGGCCAGTACAAAATATCTGCATATGCCAGGCCTGCTTTTTCACATAAATCTTCGATTCGGCTTCGCTGAACCCCTCCTTCCAGAGGTTTGCACCGCCAGAACTTCTGAATAAGAACCGGGCCGAGAACCGCCACTGCGAGAAGAAAAAGCAGGAAATAGGCGACTTCGCCTTCGGTGGTTGCCAGGAATTGTTTTGGCCATTCAAACGGTAAAAAATCAATTAAATCGGCCAATCCGGACAACAATAGCCAGGGTAGTAGAACGGGGATGGAAAACGAAATATTCGATGTTACATATGACTGCCGGGATATGTCATCGCGGTATAATTTTCGATAGGCACTATGAGCGCAATACCAGACAATGGCAAGATAGAATACAAACAAACCCAGGAAAAGGATGGTTTGAAGTGTTGGCACTGCAGAAAAAAGAGCAATTTTGTTCAAATATGAAGAAAGATTGAGACCGTAAATATCTATCGCAAAAAGCAAGATCGCCAGCACGGATTGTCGCATCAAGACGATATTGAAAAGATGGTCTAGCCGTGAAAAACTCACCCTGGCTATTTGTCGTTGTACCCGTTGAAACTGAAACCAGGTAAAATATGAAAAAAGGAGGATCAACATGAAGAATAGCGCAAATGCTTCAAAACCACTAAAATTTGGATCTTCGGAAGGCTGGTGGGTAAGGTAGATCAGAAGGACGACGATAAAATAGATGAAGTTACCGAACATGGATTTCGCTAAATGGTTAAATAGTTAATTTGAAAATTCGACTCGCTTTTTCTGGCAAACCTAGTGTTGCCAATATTAATCTATCGATTTAAATTTATATTTTTAATTATTTGATTTTTATTACAATTAGAGTATTATATTCTGCCCATACCGCAATCGCTTTGCGCTATGCACTGTGCCCTTTGCCGTTCCATTTCCGCATTCCGAATCCCGCATTCGATAAGCCCCATTAGGTCCGCGGAGAATGAAGACCAGTGAAGATGTTATGGTTTCTTACTCTTTGTAATACCTCTCTTTCTCACTGTATATACACCCGCAATATTGCTGGCGGTACATGCCGAGATCTTTCGACGTTTCTACGCCTTCTTTCCAGCCCGCTCGAAAGTCCTGATACAAAAAGTCAACGTCAACAGATTTTCCAATGGCCTCACCTGTGGTTTTTACCAGGTCGTGGTTTTGAAATTTGCTATACAGCAGCGTTGTCGTAAAATAATCGAATTTGCCGCGCTTAGCGAGCAGAGCAGTGGACCGCAGGCGATCATGATAACAGTATCGACAGCGATCTGCCTCCCGATAAACCACATTTTGAATAAAGCCCTCCACATCATAGCCATCCTGATAAATCACCCGTAGGTCGATCTTGTCAGCATAATTTTGTAGCGTCTCCTGCCTTTTCAGACATTCCGTATAAGGGTGAATATTATGTCTGTAATAAAACCCCATTACTTCCAATCCTTCACCTCTGAGCGTTTTTACCGGGTATATGGCGCAGGGGCCGCAGCATATATGGATGAGGGCTTTCATATTCGTTCTCCGAAAATTGCCGTGCCCACCCGGACCATGGTGGCGCCTTCTTCAATGGCGACCTCAAAATCGCCGGTCATACCCATCGAAAGTTGATCCATAAACACGTTGGGTATGGCTTTGCTGTCGATTTGATCACGCAACTCACGCAAGGCCGCAAAGAACGGTTGAACCTTTTCAGGTTGATTAAAGTAGGGCGGCATGGTCATTAAACCCTTTATTGAAAGATTTTCAAGTTGACTAATCTCAGAGATGAGGTCGACGGCGTCGTCCACAGAGATGCCGGATTTTGTTTCTTCCTGGCTAATATTTACCTGAATTAGAATCTGCTGTATCTTTGCATTTTTTTGAGCGTGCTTGTTTAATTCCCGTGCCAATTTGAGTGAATCCACAGAATGAATCAGATCAAAGAGCCTGACGGCATACTTGGCCTTATTGGATTGCAGGTGACCAATAAAGTGCCAGCTTACTGGAAAAGACATTAGCGAGTTGATTTTATCCCGGGCCTCCTGAACGTAATTTTCGCCCAGAATCGTAACTCCGGCCTGGATGGCTTCCTGCACCTTGCTCACCGGCATCGTCTTGCTCACTGCCACCAAACTCACCGTTTCCGGATCTCGATGGCAGCCCTCGGCAGCTCTTTTAATACGTTCTTTTACCTTTTCCAGGCGGTCTTTTATGTTATCCATTGTTGGAATAAATCGTTTCTGGTTATCATTGGACAGGATCTACCCGCCTTCGTCCCGCCATGCCGGGACTTCGCCGCGGCGGGCCGGATTACAGGATTACTATGAACTTTTTATATTTAGTACTGTGACGCCTTCTTTGATAAGAAGCTCAGCAATCTCACAAACCGGAAGACCAACCACATTAGTGTAAGACCCGTTTATTCGTTTGACAAGCAAAACGCCGAGGCCTTGAATGGCATAGGCTCCAGCTTTGTCAAAGGGTTCGCCCGTGTCAATATACCACGCGATTTCTTCATCAGACAGATCCCTGAACTGCACGTCTGTTATTATGGTATCCAGGAAAAATCGATTTTTGTTTTTACAGCAGACACAATATCCCGTAATCACCTGATGTGTTTCGCCACTGAGTTTCTTGAGCATCCGACGGGCATCATCTTCTGAGTCGGGTTTCCCCAGAATAATGTCATCGATAACTACGATGGTGTCCGCACCGATCACCCAACTATCAGGATATTGATCTGAAATATCCCTTGCCTTGCATTCAGCCAATTTTCTGGTGTACGCATCCGGGGATGGCAAGGACACAGCGTCTTCGTTAATGTTGCTGGGAATAACGGAAAATTCGAGCCCCGCCTGCTCCAGGAGATAACGGCGGCGAGGGGAATTGGAGGCGAGAATAAGCCTGGGACACTGTGATTGTTTTATCATGACAGTCTTTTATCAGATGATCTATGGTTTGACAATACGAAGAAAGTGTCTAAAGTGTAAAGTGCCTAAAATGCCTAAAATTGTGGTATACTATCTATCTTAAATAATAAAAGCATAGAGGTTAATTAACTTTAGATCATTTTAGATCACTTTAGATCACTTAAAACTTTCCTTAGCTATGAAAACTTACTGGATCATCGGCGGCGGTCAATTCGGTCTAAAAGCCGCCCAAAAAATCAGGACTCAAGAGTCCGACGCGGTTATTCTGATTGTTGATGAAAATTTCGCGATATGCCAGCAGTTAGAAAAACGTGGATTTGAAACCCTATATGGTGAAGGTATCCAATACCTGACCCAGAATTTAATCAATGAAGATTATCCGGATTGGATTATCCCGGCGATACCGCTGCATGTGGCTTTTGAATGGATACGGGGCAAATTAACTGCGAAATATGAAACTGAAGTCATCTCGGTATCCGATGAACTGGAAAGCCAACTTCCTCATCCTATCCGGGGAGATAAAGGCCAACTCTATGTCAGCAACGCTGATTTCGTTTGTCCGGACGACTGTTCCGAACCAGAAGAAATCTGTACATATACCGGTGAACCGCGTCCGAGGATACTCAATGCTTTTTTAGAAAATATTCATTATCAGGATTTTAAATCGGTGGTTATTTGCAGTCGGCAGCTTTTCCCGGGTGTTGGCGGATACACGCCGAAGGCATTATTTCAGGCCTTGGAAATGATCAAAGACGAGGTTAAACCGGTAATATTGAGCACTGCCTGTTATTGTCACGGGGTGGTGCATCTCTTTCGAATTTTCCCCCGGACATAAAATAAGTATTTACAAATATTAAATTTATTTATAAGATAAGGCCAAAACAACTGTTGGATTATTGGGATAGTGGAACGATGGGCACGCAGTGAAGCTTTAGCGCTATAGTGGGTTTACAAAAGATATTTTTCATTTTGAACTTCGTGTTCGTTCAGTCTTTCGGTCAACCCTGTGGCCAATATCGCAATACACTAAGACCCATTTATCCAGCATTCCAACATTCCAATATTCCAATCGGGGCATTTAATTTGAATGCCATTTCTTACCCCGATTCATTCGTGAATGGGGTTGAGATATATCCATAAATACCCCTTTAAATCCTGTCCTATGAGTCAATTTGGTAAAAAGCCATACCGCATTCTTGCCGTCGATGATGAACTCACCATATTGGGGCTTTACGAACAAATATTGTCTCCACCCCAGAAATTGCATGATTCCGCGCTGCAGCAAACCCAGATGACCAGTGATGCGTTTTTAGATAATCCTGCATTTGACATAACCTGCTGCAATCAAGGCGATCAAGCAGTTGAAGCCGTAAAGCTGTCAATAAAAGAAGGAAGTCCATTTGCGGTGGCTTTCCTCGATCTGCACATGCCGCCGGGACCGGATGGCCACTGGACCGCCGAGCAGATTCACAAATTAGATCCCGGTATCAATATCATTCTGGTAACCGGCTATTCCGAAAAGTTTTTAGGCAATGCACCGGTCAAATCTGAGCTAACTGATCAACAACTCTACCTCCAAAAACCATTTCACCGCCAGGAGATTATTCAATTTGCCACGGCCCTGAGCACCAAGTGGTTGGCTGAAAAAGAACTTCGCAAGCTCCATGCTGAAATGGAATCTCTGATTGAAGATCGCACCGAGGAACTTCTGCAAGCCAACCGTCAATTGAAGATTGAAGTCGATAATCGGCGCACGGCTCAAAAAGCCTTACATATGAGTGAGATGAACTTTCGCAATATGATCAATAACAACGCCGATGGAATCATTATCCTGGATAAAAATTCGATTGTGCGTTTTATGAATCCGGCGGCTGAAAATATTTTCGGCATCAGGGCCGAGCAATTGGTGGGGCAAGCTTTTGATCACCTGGTGGTTACGGGTAAACCCATTGAACTCGACCTGATCTGCGGTGACGGCAAATCCGCCACCGCCGAGATGAGAGTCATGGAAACGGAATGGGAAGGAGAAAAGGCCTATCTTGCCTCTCTGAGAGATATAACCGAGCGAAAGCTCATGCAATTGGAGCTTCAAGATAATCTCGATGATCTTAAGCAGGCCGTCAACGGTACCATCAAAGCCATTGCTTCGACCGTTGAAATGAGAGATCCTTACACATCCGGGCATCAGCACCGCGTGGCCCATCTCGCCCGCGCGATTGCCGAAGAAATTGAACTTCCCAGCGACCAATCAGAAGGCGTTTACACGGCTGCTGCCATCCATGATATTGGAAAAATCTCTTTGCCTGCGGAAATTCTCAGCAAGCCGGTGAAATTATCCGATATCGAAATACAGATGATTCAAGCCCACTCCCAGGTGGGCTACGATATTTTAAAAGGCATCGATTTTCCCTGGCCGATTTCCAAAATTGTACTTCAACATCATGAAAGAATGGACGGGTCCGGATACCCGAATGGCCTGGTGGGCGAAGAGATTTTGTTGGAAGCCAGAATATTGGGTGTATCTGATGTGGTGGAAACCATGGCATCCCATCGACCGTATCGACCGTCTATGGGGATTGACAAAGCGCTGGAGGAGATCGAAAAAAACAAAACCGTGCTGTACGATCCCCAGGTGGTCGATGCCTGTTTAAGGCTTTTTAGTGATAAAGGATTTGAGTTTCCCAGCCTCTAACATCTGATCAATCTTTTTCCTTGAAATCATTCTTACTTTCGGTTATCAAAGGCAACAACCAAATCGAGCGTCAACGCTCGATTTGCCCGGGTGGCGGAATAGGTAGACGCAAGGGACTTAAAATCCCTTGTCACTATGTGGCGTGCCGGTTCGATTCCGGCCCCGGGCACCAAATAAAATCAATAGGTTAATCATAATTTTTTAATGTAGTGATTGACCTATTTTTTTCTTCAAATTCGACGATTGTGCCCGAAATTGTGCCCATTTGTGTTTCAAGGTAGGACTCTTGTTTCTGTGCGGCTATCTTAAGGTCAGCGTCACTTACAATATTGTATCGATCAAATACGGATCTTGTCTTATGCCCTGAGATCATCATGGCAACTCGTTCTGGGATTCCGGATCTAATCATATTTCGAACAGCAGTTCTACGAAAATCGTGGAATAGTTTTTTTCCAATGCCTGCCTTTTTACAGGCAGCATTCCAAGAACCTCTGAAATCTTTTATCCTTCCGTCTCCATCTCTATTAGTAAAAACAAAGGGAACGAGTTTTTTATTTTCCTTTCTGGATGCCCATTGGCCAATAAAAACTCCATTTAGTTCATCATCAAGGTAGACTGTTCGAGCTTCATCATTTTTTGTTTCACCAACTTCAAGTCTGACGATACCTTGAGCGAGATCCACCTGGCTCCATTTAAGGCCAGCTATTTCTGAAAACCTCCAACCAACTTTATAGCCGAAAGTTACAAAACCTTTTAGATAAGAGGGTACAGTTTCGGTATTCAATGGGCCGAAACCAACTATCACAGTATTCGATTCTCCACAAAATGAGATTCAAACAGTTAGTAAATGGCTTTCGGATCGAATAAGCGAAGGGATGATGCCTCACGAAATAGGTGTTTTCGTACGCTCCGAAGCTGAGCTAAACAGAGGCCAAAAGGCAGTTAAGGTAGCCGAGCTCCCCTTTAATGTACTTGATGAAAAAGTTGCAACCACAAGTGGGAATGTTTCTGTTAGCACCATGCATCTCGCGAAAGGTTTGGAGTTCCGTGCCGTTGTCGTGATGGCCTGTGACGATGAAATCATTCCCTTACAGAAAAGAATTGAAACAGTTTCTGATGACACAGACCTGGAAGAGGTCTACAACACGGAACGCCATCTGCTTTATGTTGCCTGCACCCGTGCAAGGGATAATTTGCTCGTGACGGGCGCCCATCCGGAATCGGAGTTCTTAGATGATCTAAGGATGTGAGTTTTTAGATTACCATCTCATAAATGATCGCGGTCCTTGATCGCGATACTATAACGAATACCTTTTTCTAAAGAGGAGAGAATTGAAATACGAGATCAACTCCATAGCCGTGATCCGGCCCAAGTGATCCTCCGTCCATTGAACCTAAAGTATCTGGATAGATTGCTTTCCGCTCCTCACACTCGACAAAATGAAAGGGAAAGGAATGCTCTGGCGTATTATCTGGCTTTTGGCAATTAGCAAATCATCAATTGCAATTAATTGCAACTTCGGGTCCCACATGTGGCCCCCGACAAAATTAACTATTTGAAATTATTATTAATAATACATAGGTCAGCGGGTTCGACTCCCGCTGCCTCCAATTCGAGTACGATATATGATTAAGTTAACGATCTAGGAGGTGAATCCCTCCTCCATGAGCAAATTGACGCCTCATCTTCAAATCTCAATCCCGGCTTGGTATAATTAAAACTGATTATGGTGAGTAAACCTCCAATTCCATTAAGATTATCAATCGGAATAAGAATATTGGTAAATTATTTGTGTGTCAAAGGGATGTTCAAAACTCTCAAAATATACAACAAGATTTTCATTTAGGTGGGCACAAACTGGGCACAAGGATTTTTAAAACATTAGAGATAGTGTCTTCATAATGGGGCAGGGGAAGTGCATTCCAATGCGCCTATGAAATAGGGCAGGGTGCGATAATCTCAGATTTAGCCTATAGATAGGTTACAGTAAACATAACTTTTTAGGGCACTGCTTTTTTCAGATTTGATTATGGCATCTAAAAAAGAGCTCAATTTGTTATTAAGGCACGAAACCTAAACTTTTAGGCAAGACAAAATTTGTTATATTAGTTGAT
>JASFPE010000124.1:0-11746 GCA_050116155.1 Desulfobacterales bacterium | reverse complement strand
AAATTATTTTGAAACAAAATTTTGAATCCAACGCTAACGATTTCAAGCCATTAATCATGAAAGTTAAGGCATCAGAACCGGATTTGGTATACCTGATTGCGAACAATATAGATGCTTCATTGCTGATGCGACAATGTCAAGAACTCAACTTGAACCCCAAACTGTTCGTCGGCGGTGCGGTTGGATTTACCCAACCTGAGTTTCAAAAAACTGCCGGCAAGGCATCGGAGTATGTCTATTCCACCACCCTATGGATCCCTTCGGCACCATATCCTGACGCTCAGAAATATCATGACACATTCGCAGCTAGATACGGTATTGTGGCTGATTATCATGGTGCACAGGCCTACGCCGCGATGTATGTCATTGCCGATGCTCTGAGGCGGACAAAAACACTAACTCCCGAAGGGGTGCGAAATGCACTGGCGGAAACAGATATGATGACCGTGTTGGGTCCGGTAAAATTTGTCTCATACGGCAAAAAGGCACAGCAAAACAAACTTCCGACCTTGCTGGTTCAATGGATAAATGGCGAGCTTAAAACCGTTTGGCCAAAAAAAATTGCAACCCAAAAATATATTTATCCGACACCCAAATGGGCAGAGCGGTAAAGTTTAATTACAGATCCTTCTTAAAAAAATCTTCCGCTTCGGTAATCTGGTGCGGCGGTTTGGTGTGCTCTGTCGGAACCGTGCCTTCCTTAAAACAGACAAATACGGTGTTTTTAGACTCCGCAATGGGCAACAGACCCGTGTCGACATCAATCTTCGAAAACACCACACCTTCCGGCACCGGAAAGACTTTTACCGGTTTGCCTTCCAGCACCCGCTTCATGTAACCCAGCCATATCGGACTGGCGGCCCGGGAGCCGGTTTCAGATTTGCCCAGGGGAGCCTCTTCATCAAACCCGACCCAGACTCCGGTAATCAATTCAGGTGTATATCCCATAAACCAGGCATCAAACAAATTATTGGTGGTTCCGGTTTTGCCGGCTACTGGCCTGCCCAGGGCTTTGACACGCCATCCGGTCCCATATTTGACCACCCCTTCCAACAGGTGAGTCATCAGATAGGCGGTTGTTTTTTCAATCACTTTGGTCCGTTCAGGAACATATTCTTCAATCACATTTCCATTGCGATCCTCAATCTTGGTAATAAAAACGGGGGCAACCATAAATCCATGGTTGGCAAACACCGAATAAGCGTTGGTCAGCTCAAGCAAGGATACGCCCGAAGAGCCGAGGGCTATGGACAGATCTTTGCTTAATTCAGAGTTTATACCCAGCCTGTTAGCATACTCAATGGCATAATCAATCCCAATTTCTCGCAGAATTTTTATAGTAACCACATTGCGCGATTTTGCCAGCGCATCCCGCAAAAGGGTGGGGCCGAAGAATTTTTCTTTGTAATTCTTCGGTTTCCAGGTAAAGTCACGTTCTTCATCCTCAAACACAATCGGTGAGTCGATAATAACGGTGGCCGGCGTAAAAACCTTTTCGGGATCATCAAATTGCTTGTCCAGGGCAGCGGCATAAATTATGGGTTTAAATGCAGATCCCGGTTGTCTTCTTGATTGAAAGGCACGATTAAATTGCGACTCCCGGAAATCCTTGCCACCCACCATGGCTTTAACGAATCCGGTTTCCGCTTCAATGCACAACAGCGCGGCCTGGGCAATAGGCTCCTGTTCCAGTGCCAGGGCCCATAATTCCTTTTCTTTTACTTTTTCTTTAAGCTTAACCAGTATGACATCGCCAACCTTAAGGGCTTGGCTGGGTTTTTGGACTTTGGTTTCATAATACGCAATCTCCGGATCCGGTTTGCGGGCCCATTGCATATCGGCAAGTTCAATCTGGCCTACCGTTTTGCCCATCCGAACCGTAACCGTTTTCTGACGGTCATCTACTTTGACAACGACCCCTTTTACCGTCTGGCCCTCGGTCAACGGATTTGTCTCCAGCTCGGTTTGAAGTTCTTGGGAGAATCCTTCGATTTCTTCCGGTTTAAGGTGTTTCTCCGGCCCACGATATCCTTGGCGTTTATCCAGTTCATAAAGCCCTTTTTGCGTTTCCTCGCGGGCAATTTTTTGCATCTCAACGTTAACGGCTGTATGCACTTTCAATCCCTGGGTATAGAGCGCATCTTCCCCATATTTTTTTTCAATATAACGTCGAATATGCTCGGTGTAATGCGGAATTTCCTCAATGTAGACATTTCGCCGGGGCTTGATGTCCAATTTGGTATTCAGGGCCGTCGTAATTTGATCATTGGCAATGTAATCCTCAGCCACCATGCGGTTTAGAACATATACCTGTCGCTGCCGGGCTCTTTCCGGATGCTTGAACGGAGAATATTTGCTGGGAGCCTGGGGCAAACCGGCCAGCATCGCACATTCGGCAAGATTTAAATCTTTAACGGATTTTCCGAAGTAATTTCCGGCGGCTGCACCGACCCCATATGCACCGTGACCCAGATAAATTTGATTTAGATACAAATACAAAATTTCATTTTTGTTAAATGTCTTGTCGATACGATACGCCAAAATGGCTTCTTTTAACTTGCGGGTGTAACTGCGTTCGGGTGTAAGGAAAAATGACTTTGTCACCTGCTGGGTAATGGTGCTGCCCCCCTGGACAATAGTTCCCGCTTCAATATTTTTGAAAAAGGCGCGCACGATACTATACACATCAATACCTTTATGCTTGTAAAAGCGCGCATCTTCTGCGGCAATGAAGGCGTTGAGCAACATTTGGGGCATTTCAGCAAGCGGTATCACGATGCGCCGTTCCTTGAAAAATTCTGCAATTTTCTGCCCGTCGTCTGAATACACCGTGGTAATAATCGAAGGTCTGTAATCGGTTAGCGAGGTGATCTTGGGTAGGTCCTGACTCAAATAATAAAAGGTGGCGACACCGGCCATGGCCCCAAAGAGGATCAAAATAAGACCCAGAAAAAAAGACCACAGTAAAAATTTCCCTAAGAAGCCTTTCTTTTTTCGCTTGGCTCTTTTTTTTAAAATATCAGATGTGCGTTTTTGCTTTGACATTATCCAAGTACCCCTGATTGCAGAAAAAATTGTTTGACATTATTCCGGGTAATGGGTAGTCATGAAAGTTTAATAAACCGGATCGATAACTGCCCCCTAAAAGAATTATATTAACGCTAATAGGTAACAAATTCAACACTAGTTTAAAACATTTTGCCACGAAAGTATCCGGATAATAAAAAATAATGATCGAACTTGATTTCGAAAAAACCGGCGGGTTGATCCCCGCTATTGTTCAAGACCACCACAGCGGTGAAGTCTTGATGATGGCCTATATGAATTCGGAGGCATGGAATACAACGCTTTCCACCGGAAGAGCCACCTATTACAGCCGCAGTCGAAAGACGCTATGGGTAAAAGGGGAAACTTCCGGCAACCTCCAGCTGGTCAAGGAAATAAGAATCGACTGTGATAACGATACGGTCCTGTTAAAGGTAGAACAGCTCGGTGACGCGGCCTGCCATACCGGACATCGCAGTTGTTTTCATAAAAAAGTGAAAAAAGGGGCAATTACTATTGTCGGCAAACCGGTATTTGACCCTCGGGAGGTATATAAAAAGTGACGAAAAAAATAAAATTGGGCGTCCCGAAAGGAAGCCTTCAGAACGCGACCATCGCGTTGTTTAAACGTTCCGGGTGGAGCATAAATATTAACGGCCGAAGCTATTTTCCCGAAATCAACGACAGCACTATCGAATGTGCCATATGCCGGGCTCAAGAGATGTCACTGTATGTCGAAAGCGGTACCCTGGACGCTGGACTTACCGGGAAAGACTGGATCGCAGAAAACAAATCTGATGTTCATGTGGTCACGGATCTGGTTTACTCCAAAGTGAGTTCGCGACCGGCACGATGGGTCGTCGCGGTGCCTTATGAATCACCCATCCATCGTCTTGAAGATCTGGAGGACAAAAAAATTGCCACCGAGCTGGTAAAATATACCCAACGCTATTTCGCTGAACGCAAAATCAACGTAACCGTTGAATTTTCCTGGGGGGCCACCGAGGCCAAGGTCGTCTCAGGTCTGGCGGATGCAGTGGTTGAAGTCACTGAAACCGAAAGCACCATCAAGGCCCATGGCCTCCGCATCGTACATGAATTGATGCAAACCAACACTCAGCTCATCGTTAACCATGAAGCCTGGAAAGATCCGGTCAAACGCAATAAAATCGAACAAATTTCGTTGTTGCTCAATGGCGCCTTGCTGGGGGAGAAAATGGTCGGGCTGAAAATGAATGTGCCCGAAACACAAATGGAAACCATCATCGCGCTGCTGCCAAGTCTAAACGCTCCTACGGTGGCGCCGCTTTATCAGTCCAAATGGTTTTCGGTGGAAATTGTGGTCAACTCTGATGTGGTCAGAGACCTGATTCCAAAATTATTGGATCGTGGGGCGGAGGGGATTATTGAATATCCTTTAAATAAAGTTGTCTAACGACTTCAGGCAGGAGGAGATTTACCTAACCTGAATAATGATAAACTAGAATATTAAAATCCGAAGCACGAATCTCGAAACTCGAAACAATATCAAAATTCTAAATCCGAATTTTCAAAACGTTTGAATTTTTGTTATTCGATATTCGGATTTGTTTCGGATTTCGAATTTCGAGTTTCGAATTTGAAAAATCTTACACTTATTATCGGTGAGCTTATAGCCACCAAAAATAGCAAAGAGGCCAGAATATGATCTCTAGACGAACCGAAGAGATGACCTCCTTCATTGTGATGGATGTCCTGGAACGGGCCAACGAAATGGAGCGTGAGGGCGTCGACATCATTCACCTGGAAGTTGGTGAACCGGATTTCGATACACCCCCATGTGTAAAGAAAGCCGCCTGTAAAGCGCTTGATGAAGGCCATACCCATTATACCCACAGCCTGGGCCTATTTGAACTTCGGCAAGCCATCGGCGAATACTTTTCAAAAACCTACAATGTCTCCGTAGACCCGGATCAGATCATCGTTACCTCAGGATCATCACCGGCGATATTTCTGGTATTCGCAGCCCTGTTGCAAAAGGATGATGAGGTCATTATCTCGGATCCACATTATGCCTGTTATCCTAATTTTATTAAATTTGTTGAAGGCATACCGGTCACCATTCCCGTATATGAAGAAGACGGATTCCAATATCGACCCGAAGCTATCAGAGAAAAAATATCGCCAAACACCAAAGCGATATTTATCAACTCGCCATCGAATCCGACCGGAAACCTTCTGTCTGAAAATCGGATGCGGGAAATTGCAGCCATGGTGGCAAAACCGGATTCACCCTATATTGTATCCGATGAAATTTACCATGGTCTGGTTTACGAAGGCAAAGAGCATTCCATTTTGGAATTTACGGACCGGGCCTTTGTCATGAACGGTTTTTCGAAAGCATTTGCCATGACCGGTCTGCGTCTCGGCTATGTCATCGCTCCAAAAGAATTCATTCGTCCCATGCAAAAGATTTCTCAAAACTTTTTCATATCCGCCAATGCCATGGTTCAAAAAGCAGGGATTGCGGCCTTGAAGGAAGCCGGCGATGATGTGGCCCGCATGCAAAAAATCTACAATGCGCGCAGACAATTCATGATTCGCCGCTTAAAACAACTGGGATTTGGTATTACCGTTGAGCCTACGGGTGCATTTTATGTATTTGCCAATGCCAAACATTTATCCAATGATTCTTACAAACTTGCTTTCGATATTCTGGAAAAGGCCCATGTCGGTGTCGGTCCCGGGATTGATTTCGGAACCAACGGAGAAGGTTATCTCAGATTTTCCTATGCCAATTCCCTGAAAAATATCGAAGACGGCATGGATCGACTGGAGCGCTATCTTGACAAGCGCATCTAACTTCTTTTCTTGGGATATCACCTCTCAATAAAGCCTAAAATCCAATATGATGAAGATTAAATCCGCCGAATTTATCATCAGCGCCAGCAAGCCTTCCCAGTATCCACCGACCAATTTGCCGGAAATTGCCTTTGCGGGTCGCTCCAATGTGGGAAAATCCAGCCTGATCAATACCCTGGTTAACCGCAAGCATCTTGTCAAAACCAGCTCCACACCCGGACGAACCCAGCTGATTAATTTTTTCAACATCAACGAGGTCATGGTCTTTGTGGATCTTCCGGGCTACGGGTATGCAAGGGTACCGCAGGCTGTCCGTAAAAAATGGGGTCCCATGATTGAGAATTTCCTGTCTAAAAGAAAAACCCTGAAAGGAGTTGTGGTCATCCTAGATGTGCGGCGAACCCCCAGAACAGAAGACCTAGATCTCATTCGCTGGCTGGATTATTACAACATCGCCTCTATCCTGGTCATCACCAAAGCCGACAAACTCTCTAAAAACAAACAACTGAAACAGCAGGCAACCATCTTACAGGCGCTTGCCGTCGACAGACAAGACGTGATCCTGTTTTCCGCCAAAACCCGTCTGGGCCGGGATGCGGTCTGGGAGGCGATCTTAGCCCTAATAGATAGAAATTCCAAACCTCAAGCACCAAATTACAAATAAATCTCAAATTCCAATACTCAATGACCAAAACGTTTGAGATTTTGAATTTTGGTCATTGTGATTTGTTTGTAATTTGATATTTGTGATTTGTGATTTAAAATATATTTTAAGCCATCACCACCGCTACAAAACTCCAGAATAAGCGAATGATAGACCTTAATAAAAAAAATACTGAGTTTAGATCTGGATTCGTCGCCATCGTGGGCGCACCCAATGCAGGCAAATCCACCCTCTTGAACCGCATTCTTGGTGAGAAAATCTCCATCACCTCCAAAAAGCCCCAAACCACTCGCAACCGCATACTGGGGGCTTTACACCGACAGACGTCCCAGCTCATTTTTCTCGATACTCCAGGGATCTTCAGAGCCAAAGACACGTTAAACCTGCGAATTGTGAACACGGCCCTGGCCGCCATCGACGATGCCGATGCAATTTTATTTATTTTGGATGTTTCCCATCCGGACCCGGATTCAGAATACTTTCTTATCAAACACCTGAAAAAAGAAACACGCCCGGTCATTTTAGCCCTGAATAAAATTGATCTGATCGAAAAATCATCGTTGCTGGAAATCATTTCGAAATGGTCCAAGGAGTATTATTTTGAAGATGTCGTGCCCGTTTCGGCAACCGAAGGCACCCAGGTCGATACATTAATTTCCTCCCTAGAAAAAGTCCTTCCAAAAGGCCCGCCGTATTTCCCGGAAGATGCCCTCACGGATTTACCGGAACGATTTATTGTGGCGGAAATGATCCGCGAAAAGATTTTCCGATTAACCGGGGAAGAGATTCCCTATGCTACGGCCGTCACCATAGATTCATTTAAAGAACAAAAAGAAGGTCAACTTATAAAAATCGAGGCGACCATTCATCTCGAGCGTGACTCTCAGAAAGGCATCATCATCGGCAAGCACGGCAGCAAACTGAAACGCATCGGCACCGAGTCTCGCCAAGAGATTGAGCGAATGCTGGGGACCAAGGTGTTTTTGAAGCTATTTGTAAGGGTCCAGAAAAATTGGCGTAAGGATACCAAAGCTTTACGAAAATTCGGATATTGAAGAAAAATAACCTATAGATTTTTGACTTTCCACGTGGTAATAGTGTGCCTCAAACTTCTGATCAGATTTTCGATCTCCTCAATCGTATTCAGCGCCGTCACTTTTAAGTTAACCCGCAGCTCATTGTCATAATGCCGCCTTTGCCGGTCCAGTTCATCCAATATCTGCGAATCGTTCCAGTCCCAGTGAGAGCGTGCGATGCGCTGCTTGGCTTTATATTCATCAAAAGAATAGTCAAAATTTCTTTCTAGAATAGCAATCATTTCCTCTACAGACGGGACTTGGTAATCACCGGCCAGAATTTGATCTAACGCTTCTCGCACAATTTGTCGGGCAGCCGTGCGGGTATCTGATGAATACATTCTCATAATTTAATTTATAGTATTTTGTGTTTGGTATTTGGTATTTGCTGTATCATAATCCTGATTTCATTTCTAATCAACACTGTTTATTTGAAATTGGATGGAAGCCATCGCCTTACGTCTTTCGTCTTCTGTCTTCCACCTTCTGTCCTCTGTCATCTGTCTTCCGCCTTCTGTTTTCTTTCTTCATTTGCCCATTTGGGTATCGACATATCTTTTTACGGTGCACCGATCGATTTTCAGTTGACGGGCGGCTTTCACATATAAACCGGTCTGCTTGTATACCTTATTTAAGGTACCAGGATTTAATTATATTTTGGCTAGACGATTTACTTTTGAAATTCCCGGTATTATCTTTGCCATATCATCAAGCAGATTTATTCTACCTCCATCTGACATTCAGGATTCGTTCCTCCATCGACACCGATACCACCATCTCTGCTTGATCAAACGAATTATCAACGCATAAAAACGATCATCCTTGCGAGCCGCTGCGAAATGCAAGGTAAATACTTTCGATAATGATTAAATTTAGAGGTGACAAAATGAAAGCCCAAGAAATAATGAATGGAAAACAAAATGAAATGAATGGTGTAAATGTCGACGAATTGTGGGGCACCATCGATGCGGTTAAAAAAGCCCCGGTGATGGCAAAATTCAGATTTCGCGCCAATAATCAATGGATCGGCGGTGGGCATAATCGCACCACCATCAGAGACTTTTATGGCATCCAGAAAGACCATCGCCATGAGGCGACCTTTAAACTCGATGCTGACGAGCCGCCCCTGCTGCTGGGCACCGGCAAAGGCCCCAACCCGGTGGAATATCTTCTGACGGCGCTGGCCGCCTGTGTGACCACCTCGTTGGTCTATCATGCGGCCGCCAAAGGAATTATGCTAAGATCCGTAGAGTCCCGATTGGAAGGCGATATTGATTTGCAAGGCTTTCTCGGAATATCCAAAGATGTTCGCAAGGGATTCCAGGAGATTCGCATCTACTTTAAAATCGACGCGGATGTTCCCGAGGAACAGCTGGAAGAACTTGTCCAGCTGGGCCCGACCTACTCCCCGGTGTACGACAGCGTTACAAATGGCGTGCCGGTTTCAGTTCAACTGGAAAAATAAAAACGCAAGTAATTAAAATAAGCAACCTTCCGGCCGGAGCGTACACGGACCGGCCGGAAGGTTGTGATAACTTATGTTAATCCCGGCGGCTTGAAGCAGGCATCACAGTGGACAGAAACTGCCGGGCGACATGGCAGACCCGCATGTCCATAAAGCCCTGGCGGCTTTCCATCATCGGTTTTTTATAAAAGTTGGCTTACATGCGACTGATATGTGTATATACATATATCATGAGTTTGCCAGGTGTTGTATAGATACCATTGGCATATAATTTTGAATGATCGATTAATGCCCAATGCTCCCTTCAGATTCGAAGACCAATTTTGATTTTAGATTATCAAACTCATATATTTTTCGGTTGATCCCGTTAGGTTCAATGTAAAATCATTTCCGGACGCGGATTCGACTTCGCCAAAGGCGAATAAATCCCGCCGCCGCATATTCGTAACGCTATTATTGCAACTGTATAAGGGAAGTAGAATAAATCTGATCCTCTTCGCGGTTTCAGATAGATATTACTGATTTTCCATAATGGCTTGCAAATTCCGACCTAATACACCGGCATATTCCTTCATCCCCAACTTCTCTAATTTTTCAACCATGGTTTTCGGCATGTTGTCCGGCATCACACCTTTAACTAAGTAATCTGTTTCCTTTTCAGAAAATACGGCCCCATCTTCTATCCAATTCAATATTTTCTGATTCATCGGGCAGGCGTTTTGACAGTACAAACAACCTACCAGGCAATTGTGCCAGCAAGGATCCAGCCACTTGGGAAACGCCACCTGGCGTTCATTGTGAAATGTGATGCAGCGTTCCGCATGGATTAGAAACCGATCCGGGACAATTGCATCGGTGGGACAGGCATCCATGCAGGCGGTACATTCATCGCAGGTCTTCAGGGTCTTTGCTTCTCCCCAATGGTCTTCCGCACACGACAAATCCGATGCAAACACCACCAGCCGATGCAAACTGCCCATGCCGGGCACATAGGTAATGTTGTTTTTGCCATAGCGCGCCAGTCCACTGCGCACGGCAACCAGCTTATGCGGCAATCTTTTTTCCTCTAGATGAAATCCTTCGGGTATTAACAATCTTTCAAGCATCTCTTTTATCTGATGATCGGTGTCCAGACGATAGGTGGACGGAATGATGCCGGGACAGGTTTGACCCTGCCATGTGAAGGCAACCCGTACGTGGGGTTGGGGCGCGCTGACAATAATCAATGATTTGGCATCATTGAAATTTTCTGAAATGTTGAAATCAAAACGATCCAGGTATCCGTCGTATAGTTCTTGATCCAGACGCCCATTTTGGTAGTGACCTTCGATTTCCATTTGAAGGTCACGGACGTGTTCAATGGAGATGATTTTCCCCTTGCAGCCCTCCTGCTTCAACTGTTCATCGATTGCGTTGGTAATGTTTTTTGCGTTCATAGTCCCTCATCCTTTTTTAAATTAAGTTTGGGTGCGCACAGCCCGACTCAGCGGCACGCACAGGGAAGCTATTCCCAGGATACCGAAGGTTACACCCAATGTTATGGGAAGCCCTTCTGGACCCAGGAGGTCCATGGCTGCGCCGGCAACCGGTGGACCGACAATACCACCGATACCCCACATTATTGCAAAGGCACCATTGCCGGCCAGCAGAAGCGCTCCAGAGAACCGATCTCCAAGCTCAATCAGTGCAATCGTATAGGTTCCATAGGCAATGGCTCCCCAGACAAAGAGCATCGGCCACAACAGCATCGATCCACCAATCAGTGCGGGAAGCAAGATACTTCCGATCAAGGCACCAAAAGCCAGCGCGCTTAACAGAAATCTGCGGGAAATTCGATCCGCCAGCCAACCAATGGGGATTTGAAGCACTACATTTCCCACAATCAGAACCGCCAGCATGAACGCAGCGGTCGCTTCGTTAAGGCCGTGCTGAAGTCCGTAGATTGGCAAAAGCGACAGTGCCGCTTGATCGGACAACGCAGCAGAAGCCACCGCCAGCAAGAGCAATGGCGCCAATGACAGAAAGGAAAGTACGGATGAATCCTCTCTGCCATCGAATTCGGGAAGATGATTCTTGGCGAAAAAAAGCACGGGCAACGCTACGAGTATTCCGGTGATACCGATCAGAAAGGGAAGCAAACCGTGAGAGCCGATCACCGCAAGTGTCAATGGCCCCAGGCCGAATCCAGCGGCGGCGATAGTGTTATAAAGCCCGATGGTCCTTCCCCTGGTGAGCGGTTCGGCTAGCTGATTGATCCAGGCTTCACTGACAATAAATATTATGTTTATGGCAATCCCGAGAAAAAACCTTAACCCAAACCAAATCATCGCATCTCGAAATAGCGCCAGAAGCAGCAGTAAAACGGCTGACATGCAGAAGCTGATGAAACACAAGAGCCAGGCACCGAACCTTCGTGCCAGCGCCGGTATAAACGGAGCAGAGAGAATGATGCCGATCGGCCCCATGGCAGCATTGAGGCCAATCAACCCCGAGCTGGCTCCCATATCTTCGAGAATGAGCGCAAGCAGCGGGTAGGTGAGCCCAATGGTCAGACAGAACACCCCCATTGCAGCAATAGAAGCAATGACACCTGGATTCATAGTTTAAGCTTTATACGTTAAATGCTCTCTGATCTCGTAGTGTTGTGAATGCTCA
>JASFPE010000123.1:0-11778 GCA_050116155.1 Desulfobacterales bacterium | reverse complement strand
AATGGGAATCTACGAAATCAGCCTGGCCACCGTTGTGGGAATCAATATTATTCTGGCGCTCGGGCTAAACATGATCTCCGGTTTTTGCGGGCAAATCAGCCTGGGTCACGCCGCTTTTTTTGGTGTCGGCGCCTACACCTCCGCCCTGCTGGCCAAGGCCGGCATACCCCTTCCGCTGGCCGTTGCGGCCGGCATGATTTCAGCCGGCATGGTGGGCCTGATCGTGGGCCTTGCCAGCCTGCGGGTGCGTCACGACTTTCTGGCCATTACCACCATGGGTGTTGGATTTTTGTTTCTCGGCATCGTTCGTCAACAGGAAATCCTGGGGGGTGAACTGGGCATCTCCGGGATCCCCTCATCGGGGTTGAGCAAATTGGGTTACCTTGCCCTGGTGCTTGTGCTAGCAACCTTTTTTACAGCGTTTAGTTTGTGGATCAAAAGATCCTGGATGGGCTTTGCCTTCGATGCGGTGGCCGATGATGAAGATACCGCCCGGGTGGTAACCGTGGATGTGGGGGCCTACAAATTGGCAGCATTTGCTATGGGTACGGCCATGGCCGGTGTTGCCGGAGGATTGTATACTTTCTTTGCCCGCTTTCTGATGCCGGATGACTTTGGCTTCATCACATCCATCACCGTGCTTTCGATGGTGGCCGTCGGGGGAATCGGATCGGTTT
The DNA here is from genome assembly GCA_050116155.1 of Desulfobacterales bacterium. GTDB lineage: Bacteria > Desulfobacterota > Desulfobacteria > Desulfobacterales > JAHEIW01. Next base: position 11,101 of record JASFPE010000123.1, on the reverse strand, counting down.
TCGGCGTCATCGTGGCCACCATTATTCTTACACTGATGCCAGAATTTTTTCGTTTTATCAGCGACTACAAGCTGCTGGTCTACGGCACGCTGCTTTTTGCCGTCATGCGGTTTGCGCCGGAAGGACTGGCCGGGATGGCGCGAGGCTTGCTTGGAATTATCAAGCCGAAAGCCCGGGCCGAAGAAGAGGTGGCCTGATGGATGTTATCCTCGAAGTCCGAAATGTCACTGTTCGATTTGGAGGCGTCGTGGCCTTGGAAGATGTTTCGTTCAAGGTAAACACGGGAGAATTCTTGTGCCTGATCGGCCCCAACGGTGCAGGCAAAACGACGATGATGAAAGCCGTTACCGGAATCATCAAGCCTCAAGCAGCACAGGTTTTGCTCGCCGGAAAAGACATATCGACCTTGCCTACCCATAAAAGGGCGCGATTGGGCCTGGCCTTGACCCAGCAGATCGTGCGTCCCTTTCATTCAATGACCGTCCTGGACAATGTGGCCCTGGCCGCAGGCCACCGCCGCATCGGCCGGATTTTAAAGTCCATGGTCTCGTTAGATCGCTCAGCCGAACGGGAGCGGGCCCGGAAATACCTTAAACTGGTCGGAATCGAAGATGTATCTCAAAAAAGTGTGATCGGCCAACCATTAGGTGTTACCAAACGACTCGAGGTGGCCCGGGCCCTGGCGCTTGATCCGAAAATTCTATTACTGGACGAACCCCTGGCCGGCCTGAACAGTATTGAAGCCGCCCGACTGGCCGACACGGTGGCCGACATCAACCGGCAGGGAATCACCGTCGTGATGATCGAACACAACCTGGGTGAGGTGTTGCGGGTCGGCCACCGCCTTGTGGTGCTGGACAACAGCCGCAAGATTGCGGACGGAGTCCCCCAGGATGTGATGCGAAACCCTACCGTCCGGACCGCTTATGTGGGAAAGGAGCGAGACAATGCTGCGCCTTGAATCGCTAAGCTGCGGATACGGTGATATAACGGCCGTACACGGGTTGACCCTGAACATCCCGGATGGTGAAATTACCGCGCTGCTGGGGGCCAACGGTGCAGGTAAATCCTCAACAATCATGTGCATCGCCGGGCACGTGTCGGTAATGGATGGCCGTATCCTTTACCGGGAAAAGGAGATCACCCGCGCCACTCCAATGGCAAGGGTCGAAGCCGGTATTGCCGTGGTACCCGAGGGCCGGCGGCTGTTTCCCAGTCTGACCGTCAGAGAAAACCTGATCGTCGGCGGTTACAGTCAGCCTGGGGGCCTAACCCGGGAAGGTATCGATCGGGTTCTGGACCTGTTCCCCCGGCTGAGCGAGCGGCTGGGACAAGTGGCGGAATCCCTGTCGGGAGGTGAACAGCAGATGCTGTCCATCGGCCGCGCACTGATGTCCAAACCTCAACTGCTGCTCATCGATGAGCTTTCCCTGGGTTTGATGCCGAAAATCATCGACATCTGCTATGAGGCCATTGCCGAGCTGCAAAGAAAAGGTCTAACCATCCTTCTGGTCGAACAGAGCACTCAGCGTGCGCTGGAAGTTGCCGATCATGTCTGCGTGCTGGAATCGGGAAAAGCCGTGTGGGAAGGCACCGCCGGGATGGCAAGAGACAGCGCCGGACTGATTGACGCACTGCTTGGTTTGCGGGAAAAAGAGGAAGCTTCCGCAAAAAAACAATAAAGCATAAGGAGATCATCATGCCCAAACCCATTTATCTGGATTACAATGCCACCACGCCGCATGATCCGGAAGTGGTTGCGGCCATGCGGCCCTTTTTGGAAGAAGTATTCGGAAATCCCTCCAGTTCCCACTATTATGGCATCAAGCCCAAACAGGCGGTTATCAAAGCCCGCGAACAGATTGCCTCCTTGTTAAACTGCCAGCCGGAAGAAATTTTCTTTACCAGCGGTGGCACCGAATCGAATAATCACGCCATTAAAGGGATTGCCGAAGCCTGCCGGGATCGTGGTAATCATTTTATTACCAGCCAGATAGAACACCCGGCCGTGCTGGGGGTCGGCGCCTATCTGGAGAAAAACGGCTTTGAGGTAACCTATCTTCCGGTTGACGAATACGGCATGGTGAACGTATCCGATGTCGCTTCAGCCATCACCCCGCAGACAATTCTGATTAGCATCATGCAAGCCAACAACGAAGTCGGAACCATACAGCCGATTCGCGAAATTTCCGAACTGGCCAGAGAAAAAAAAATCATCATGCATACCGATGCCGCGCAATCGATCGGTAAAATACCTGTGGAGGTCGATAAACTGGGTGTGGATCTGTTGTCGGTGGCCGGGCACAAGGTGTATGCACCCAAAGGAATCGGGGCGCTTTATATACGTAAGGGTGTTTCTGCCAACATTTTTATGCATGGTGCCGGTCAGGAAATGGGAAAGCGGGCCGGAACCGAGAATGTATTGGAAATCGTGGGCCTGGGCAGGGCCTGTGAGATTGCCAAACGTGATCTGGACCGCAATAAAACCCATATGCAAACCATGCGGGATAGATTATATGTCGGTATAAAAAAAGGGTGTGAGCAGGTAAGATTAAACGGTCATCCCGAAAAACGCCTGCCCAACACCCTCAGCCTTTCTTTTCACGATCTTGAGGCCGACCGGATTCTGGAAAAAATCAGCGTGGCAGTGGCCGCTTCAGCCGGGGCAGCCTGTCATTCCGACACCGTGGAAGTCTCCCACGTGCTCAAAGCCATGGACATTCCCATCGACTGGGCCAAAGGAACGCTAAGATTGACGACCGGCCGCATGACCACCACAGCGGAAATTGACAGTGCCGTTCAGATTATTTGTGCTGCCGTGGACAAGCTTAAGGCTTGACAGCCATCAACGCAGCAGTTCAATTAAATCCCCTAAGGTTACTTCAACCACGTAAAAGAATTCGCGCGGGGGCGCCATCCGCGCCCTTGATTTTGATGGGAAGACAGAAAATCTCATAGGGTCCGGGGGGTACTTGCAGGAGATTCACGGCTTCCACCACCAGTGCGCCGGCTTCCAATAAAATATGATGCACCGGCGCCCCCGGGTTCTGGTAACGCTCAATGGAAAGATAATCGTTTCCCACCAGACACACACTTTGTTCGACCAAATAGCGGGCACCATCTTCGGTAAGATGGACAAAATCTTCATGAAAAGAAGATTGCAACAGCCGCGGGCCATTATCCGTCTTAAACAAAACCCTTACGTGGTCCCCCAGGGGCGCTTCTTCTAAGGCCTGGCGATTAATCTGTGATTTGCCGCGCATATCCAGAACCACTCCAGGTCCCACCAGGATTTCCAGAGGTATCTCATCCACCGTTGAACCCCCATCAAGATAATGCGCCGGAGGATCCACATGGGTACCCAGGTGGGTTCCGACTGACATGAGCGCCAGATCGAATGGGTCTCCCTTGTGTCTTTGAAAAAAAGGCTTGATTTGAAACGGCGGGTCTCCCGGAAAGGTAACCATACCTTCCTGAATGGGAAGGGTGGCATCATAAAGTTTCATGGTTGGTCCTTTCGTTTTATTTTTGATAACGAAATAAAGCTATAATCACCAACAACATAAAAGAAAGAAAAAAAGAGGCCCTGAAACTCAGAGCCCCTTTTATCTAAGCAGGCAACGCGCAGAATTGTCTTAAAACAGAGGCCACAGCAAGAATGCCACCGAGGTGATGACAAAGTAGACAAAGAAAACCAGAAGGAGCCAGCCCATAATTTCCCTGAACTCCAGTTTTGCCACCGCCAGCATGGCAATCGCCCAGAAGGGTTGAATCATATCGGTCATCATATCTCCCCAGGCATAAGCAACCACCGCCTTATTGGCCGCCACTCCCAATTCTTTGGCTGCAGGAAGCAGGTATGGAGACGTAACCGCCCATTCCGAGCCTCCCGAAGGAATAAGGTAATTCAACAAACCGGCATACCAGTATTCGAAGAGTAAAAAAGTGCCTCCGCTGCCAATAGCAACAAAGGCCTTGGTAAAGGCCGTTGCCAGTGCGGTGAACTTAAACAGCCCAAAAATACCGGCATAAAAAGGAAACTGAATAATAATGCCCCAGACAGCCTTTCCGGCATCTTCGGTGGCCTTGAGAAAGCTCCACGGTCTCCAGTGAAAAAGGACACCCAGCATCAGGAAAAACAGGTTGATGTTGTTAAGATTAATTGCTTTGGCAAAACCGACTTCGCTGACTTTCCATCCCAGCCACCAGAAGCCGCCGACGGCCACGATGACATTCCAGCCCCACCACCAGTTGGCCCAGGTTGAGAAAGTCACCATCTTTTCCGGCTTTGGTGGAGATTCATAAAGTTTGAGCTTATCCATCAATTCCGGAGTTACTTTAAAGGTTTCCTCTTCAGAGGGGTGCATCAGAGACATGAGAATCGTAACCACCACGATAATGATAATGAGCAGAATCAGGTTGAAGGGGGTAAACAGGGTTTCGGTGGTGGAGATGGTATCAGCAAGATACCCGCCCTTGATCAGAAAATTGTCCGGCGTATTGACCAGTAAGGGAGCGGAAGCAGAGAGCCCGGCATGCCAGGTGCAGCCGAGCCCCAGGTAGGCAGCGGCCACCAGTAGACGATAATCCACCTTGGGATTATTCTTGGCGATGTAAAGGGCCAGCATCGCACTGCCGATGAGGCTAAGCCCCCAGTTAAACCAGGCAATGATCATGGAAAAAAGCGCCATCGTCATAATGGCCTGCCAGGGTTTTTCTTTGTTGGCCAGACCCGAAAGCCCATCCAGCAACCGCCTGACCGGCGGCGAGCAGGCCAGGATGTAGCCTGTCATCATGATCAGGCACATCTGCATGCCAAATGTCAGCAATACCCAAAAACCCTTACCCCACGCCTGAACAGCTTTAGCCGGGCCCACATCACCCCAAATGAGGGCCATGATAAAGGTAATAATACTCAGGATCCAGACAATAACCAGAGCATCCGGGATATACCTTTCGGTCCAGCTGGTTAAGCCAGCACCCCAGTCCTTGAGAAAGGCAAGACCCGATTGTCGAGTGTTTGCAGCCATAATAACCTCCTATTTTAGAAGTTACTATTGTCCATCCAATCTCTGCCACCCTAAGATTTCAGGCCACGCGCAAATCACCTCCTTTCACATTTATTGAGTTAAATACTTCTATGTTCATCCTCCACATCCGCAAAAAAAAATCCCCGATCCGGCTTGATTCCGTTTCAGGGATTATGGTTGCACGATTTTTTTCCTTTTACGCCTTTTTGGGTAAAAGTGGAGATCAAATTATCTTCTTCAAAAATGAGAAGTTTCCATACTATAAAAACCTTTCGAGAAACTTGTCAAGGCAAAAAATAATATGCGCCTATGCTCATGAAAATGTTGCCCATGAAAGAAGATTATACCAGCATCAACGTCAAGTAAATTGGAGCTGCATATTAAATGGCGCTATTGTGATTTATTTCTTCTTTTGCGCCAATAGGAAAAGATGAACATAGCGGGGGTCGAGGTCTCTGGCGGCGACGCGACCATACTCATTTTCGATTTCTGTGAATAGATTCTCAAACGCCTGTCCGACCCTTTCGGTGATCTCATAATCCTTGAGACCGGTATCTTCAGATAACCAATCGAGGAACGATTTTTTCATCTCCAGAGGAACTGTGCGAAATGAATCGGCATCCGGTTCCCCGGGCAGTAACTTTTCATAAAAGCCTTTAAATTGCTTCAGCGTGATGGGCTGCACTATTTTTACGGATAGACCCAGATAATGCCGGGCCCAGAGGGTTAATATCAGATTTTTGTAAGTCAAAAACCCATACGAAGACGGTGAGGCCAAATCTATGGTCATCAGAGACAGCAGCTCGTCGATTGCCTTAATTTGATTGAAGGAATTTTCTGTCTCTCGGATTTCATCCATTGAGAGAAATTCCCGGTAAAGCACGCCGGTCTCATAGTTGTCGTAAAATAAAGGCTTTTTAATTAAAAGCCCTCCCAAAACGCCCAGCCATTGCTCACCCCAGAAAGTCAATCTCAAACCGGCTTGCGCAAACCAGCACTGAGCTAGCCATTTTTCAGCCCGCCATTTGAGCTCCAGCGCACTGCCAAAACCGACTTTGAAAATCTGGTGCAGCGGATGCTTGGCGATTAAACCGGCGGCCTGATGAGGATCCACCGTTTTCTTGTCTTCCGACAATCGCTCCAACCCAATGCTGATATAACCGCAGGCTTTTTTCACAATTTGCCGCAACTCTTGGCGCTCGCAGATGGTTTTGTGATCGGCAACAATGATCTGATTGCATAAATTGGCAAATTCCGTTTGAATTTGCTGCGATACCCCATCCGGTTCAATGGTGGCCAGAGCGCGCGTAAAATGATTATCTTCTTTAAGCATCTTATACGGATATAACGGTACCGGAAGCATTGCAACGCTGTCGCTGGATCGAAGAAATTGCTTGGCACGCCGGTTTTTAAGATCCCGAGGCTTTAGGGGCTGATAGATGCCGATGGCTTCATCAAACGGCAGAAACCCTTTTTCAGCCAGACGCACATTGCGCCAACGATAATTGTTTTCTTCGGTTTCGGCGGGCAACACATGGGTGGCTTCAAGCAATACATTCTGATAGGTGCGATGGTCAAAATCGGCCAGGCGTTGGGAAAACTTGTTTATAAATTCCCGGCGTTGCTCATCACTCAGCTTATCGGATTCGGTACCCGTCGGTGTTTCAATAAACCTGACATAATAAACCCCGTCTATGCTGATAAAATCGTTTCCGAATTCCGACGGATCCTGGTCATGCTCTCTGACCCGAACCTCAATATTTTTAAACAGGTAAAATTCAACAAATTCTAATTTTTCTTCCAGTACCCAGCGAAGAAATCGCTGGGGGTCTGCTTCCAGCAAGAAATTCAACCAGCGCGTAACAGACTTCGTATCGATACCGTCTTTTTGCCAGACTTCCAGATCTACGATGTGTTCCCACTGCTGATTGGACGCCAGAGACAACAGAGGCAAGGCATCCTCAGCACCAATATCATGGATTAAAAAATAAAGATCCTGTTCGGGAAAAGAGTGCACCAGCTCCATGGCATTGGGATCGTCTAAAATTCGATCCAATGCCTGTTCCGGGGACAGCGAAAGGATCTCATCTCTTTTTTTTTGCAATCTGTTTATGTGTTCAATTAACTGTTTGTTTTCTGCTTCTTCATTCATGGCAATTCCTAAATTGCTTCGGCCTCCACTGCCGGCTCGGAATTCCAGGGAGCGAACTTTAACAGCATCAACATTCCCGGAATGGCGATTAGAGCACAGACGACAAAAAAACTTTCCCATCCGACATATTTGACCATGAAGCCTGTCACCGATGATGCCATGGCCCGGGGAATTCCGATGAGACTCGTCAGCAAAGCATACTGCGTGGCGGTGAATTTCTTGTTGGTGATGCTGGCCATAAAAGCGACAAAAGCCGCCGTCCCCATGCCACTGCTTAAATTTTCAAATGCAATCACACCGGACAAAACGGATACGCTGTAACCGATTCGTGCGAGAATGGCAAAACAGGCTGTGGATAAAGCCTGAAGAGCACCGAAAATCCAAAGGCTGCGGTTTATTCCCATCCGCAGCAATATAATACCTCCCAAAAAAGCTCCCGCAAGGGTGGCGCCGGTACCAAACACTTTAACGACCGTACCGATTTCGGTTTTAGAAAATCCGATGTCCAGATAAAACGGTGTTGTAATGGCGCTGGCCATGGTATCGCCGATTTTATAAAACAAAATAAAAATTAAAATCCAGACAGCATTGTTTCGACTGAAATATTCTACCAGAGGGTGAGTGACCGCTTCTTTCATTGTCTGCGGGGCACCGATACTTACTTTGGGTTCTGGCGTGAACAGGGCCGTTAAAACCCCCGGCAGCATACAGGCCGCCATAATCATATAAACCATGGAAAAGGACATGTGGTCCGCCATAATCAGTCCGCCGCCAGACGCCAGCAGCATTCCCAGCCGATACCCATAGATGTACATGGAAGAGCCGAGTCCCAATTCCTCATCCGGCAAATCTTCTCTTCGATAGGCATCAATAACAATGTCTTGGGAAGCGCTGAAAAATGCCACCAGCATGGCCGCCACCACCATCATGCCAGCATTGTTAACCGGATCGGAGTAGCCTAAACCCACGATGGATAGAATCAAGGCCAGCTGCGCCATTAATAGCCATCCCCGTCTGCGACCCAGAAACGGCGGCGTGAATCGGTCCAAAATGGGGGCCCAGATAAACTTCCAGGAATACGGAATTTGAACCAGGGTGATCAGGCCGATCCAGGCTAAATCAACACCTTCCTCTTTCATCCATGCCTGGAGCACCCCAATGGTCAACAACAGAGGAAGTCCGGAAGAGAATCCCATCACAAAAGCCACCAGCATCCGGCGGCTGAAAATTACCCTGAAGATGGATTGCCTGATTTCAAGCTGCAAGGTGTCCTCGCGAGGTCAAAGAATGAAGTAATTTTCGGAAAGAAAATTGAGATAAATACATCTAATTTTGCAGAAACCAGCATGCAAAATATTTAATCGAAATGCTATCAGCTTTTAGTTTTTGACGGGCAAGCTGGCTAACAGGCCAACGGCCTGAACCCTTTACCAAGTGAGCATTTTTCTGCAGGGCCCCCGGTGGGGCCCCTGCGCTCCTGCCTGCAATACAGTGTCCGGACAGGTTTAAATCCGATCTCAAGCTTTCTCGAGTTGTTCCGGAGCCACAATCGGGCCGAATTTTTCTTTAAGCTCTAAAAGTTCCTGTCGTTGACTGTTGAGCAATTCGAAGAATCGGTCGGGTATGTTTTTTTCTTTACTGTAAGCTTCCTCCTGCATATCCATCCGAGCAATGATATTATCGACATAAAGCGAAAATTGCTTGTCATACAATTCCTTGGGATATGCTTTATCTATGCGGTCTTTGAAAAGCTTTTTCAAGTCCTCATATTTAGGTATGTATCCGATGGGAGTTTCAATCGCATCGATTTCGTTATGGGCCCGCCTCTCCAACCATGCCATCCAAGCTTTGACATCTTTCTTCTCGCCAAGCAGCTTTTTGGACGCCCCCCCTCTGGCCTCATGCGTTAAAAAATAATTCAGCCCGGCCAGGATGGGCTGTTTGTCCTTTGCGATTTTATCACTGTTAAAAAATACAAATTGAGCGTCCATATAATCTCCCAGCGCTCCGGGCGTAAAGGGTGCATTGGCCCAGGGCTGCCGTCGAACGCCGGTGGCACCGACTTCCGTGGCAGTAGCCGCCGATACAATGCAGGCACCGATAAAAACTCCCTGGTCCGGATTTTTGCCTACCCAAACCGGGGGCATGGTATCACTGTCGCGGCCGCTGTAAGTAAAGATACGGGTTTCGACACCCGCGGGGCCTTCGCTTTTGTCAGAATAATTTTCCAGAGCGCTATTGACAAGCGTGCAGCGCGAATTGGGATGAGACATCGGAATCGATTTGCCGTTCTCATCCACCATTCCCTCTTCCCACGGTCCCTGAAAATTTACGCCTTTCTTTGCTGGCGGATCCTCGCCGTTGCCGACCCACTGGGGCACCCCATCATCGTCTATCAATACATTAGACCAGATGACCTCGGTCCCCGGTTGACGCAGACATTTCATCAGATAGGGATCGCCTTCCCAGTTGACATCTTCAACGATGCCGAAGATACCGCATTCGGGATTGACGGAGCGGATGGACCCATCTTCCGCGATCCACATCTGCGCCAGGTCATCGCCCACAAAATGATCGCCGGCCATGGCTGTGGTGGTCTTACCGCACCCGCTGGGGGCGGCTCCGGTCATCCAGGTAATGCGGCCACCCGGTCCCTCAATACCGGTGATAAACATGTGCTCCGCTATTTGTTCACCTTTCAATTCATAAACGGCCCGATCCACCGAAAAGCGGTGATTTCCTTTTTTCATCAACAGGGTGTTGCCGGCGTAGGTGCAATAGCAACTGAAGGTAGTCAGATGACTGCGATCCATATAAACCCGGGCATTGGGCAAATCTTCGAGTCTGTTCGTCCCCTCACTGTGGATATTGGCATAAAAATGGCCCAGTTTTTCAATTTCTGCGTCGATGGCAGCATATACATTGCGGTAGAGGATATCGGCGCTGTGCAGAACATACGTAGAACTGGTAATTTCAACCGCCGGGTTCGCTGCCGGTGCACCCAACGGACCGCGATTATAAAATCCAACCAGCATGGCCATCCCTTTCATGATGCCGGTCATCTTTTCCCGGATGTCGATGAGCGCCTCGGAGCGTTCTTTTTTGAGCGCCAGCGAACTGACCTCTTCTCCCTCATTATAAATATAGTATGTGCGATCAATGATGCGTCCCTGTTCATCTTTGAGGTCATAATGAATCGTGTGGCCTTCCATCGGAAGCTTGGCTTCTTCACCCTTTTTAATGGCCAATTCCCTGATATACTGTCTATCCGCCTCAGATCCGGTATCGATGAATATAGAGTCCGGATCACAGATGGAGATAGCGTTGGCGATCTTTTTGAGAATATCCGGATTTTTTATTTTATTAAGCTTGGCTAAATTCGCCTCATCCATCTTCTTCTCAAAGAGCTGCCGGGCGGCGTCTAGAGTTGTAATTCCACCTAATTCAGTCGCAATATCGATGCAGTCTTTATTCGGTCCCATTGGTTGATCTCCCTTTGTGTTAGGTTGGATAATAATTATTTCGAATAATTTGTGCCCATCTGAATATTGCTTTGCCGAATTATCGGCATTGTTGAGTTTCCAATTCGGAATGGATGCTGATTTTGATGTTAACCTACCACCTTAAATGCACAGGGTCAAAAGGTAATTCGGAGCAGTTAACAGCTTGAACGTCGAACTCGCCAGAGGCGAGCAAGCACTTGTCCGCCTTCGGCGGATCGAACGTTCAACATCGAACGTCCAATATAGATTCGCTTTGCTCAGTTTTTTTTAATTGACAGAATACAGTATTCGCCGTTGGACGTTCGGTGCTCGATGTTCGACGTTCATTAGTATTGCCCAATAATGATATCCTCCAGAGAACGCTTGGGCACATGATGCACAGCCTGCTCATCGCGCCAGTATCGAATATTGCCGTC
>JASFPE010000122.1:0-11858 GCA_050116155.1 Desulfobacterales bacterium | reverse complement strand
TTTTCTTCCGGGTCTTCAAATAAATTCATTGCCAGAATCATGGGATCCTCATAGGTCTGGGACTCAATGGCTTTAATTTTTCCGTAATTGCCCAATTTGTCCAGGTCCAAAAATTTGAAGGTATACTTGCGGTTTTCATCTTTTGACAAAAATGCACGATATTTGCCGGCCAGGTATTCAACAAAAAAGGTTTTTCCGTTGCCAGGTTCGCCCACCAGCACGAACGCCATCTCCTTGGAAGATCCATTCTCGGCGGCATCCTTGACATAGGATACAAAGCTGTTGATCTCATCATACATGCCGATAACGTGCTTTGATCCGTTACGGAAAATACTGAAATCATAAGTGGTTTTGCCATTGACCACGACTTTTTCGATCTTGCTTTCCAAAATCAGGCGCGATACACCCTGGAAGGCATTTTCAAAACGACGCTTGCCGTCTTTTACGGCCGTCATATGATGCTGAAGTGTTTTGGGGTTGGTAGTCATTTTTCCTCCCATCCAGATAGTAAGTTAAAGGTATTGCTGGCAAATCCGTTCAATCGATGTATTGGTCAGAGCCACCATGGCTTAATGCCTTACACGCCTCCGCAGCCCTTAAAAACGGGGGCGTTTGGGAAATGATTTTACCGAAAGCAGGTGAGCTAGCGCTGGAAGGATTGCCGAAGCTTCTATGATTTAAGAGACCTTCGCGCTTTGAAAGTTACAAACTCACATAAACCGGATCCATCATCTGTGCCGAATTGAAATTTCGGTAAAAATACAGCTTGTTAATAAAAATGGGGTTATTTCATAATACGGTGTCGGAATTTTTGACACCGTCAATAATTTTGGTTATTTTCTGGTGAAAACCCGTCGCAATCCGATAGGTTTTTGACTTCGAAATCCGGTTATTTTAAAATCAATTATTCCAATTTAATCCTCAACAGCTTCGCATGACTGAAGCGAAGATATTGATTTAATTCGAATATTATGATCAACGGTATCCGCCGACACTTCCATTTCTCACCCATTTGGTCGGCAGGATCATTTGATGCTTACGGGTGATTAGTGTAGTTTTATATAAAAATTGTTGCAAAAACAGTACCACATATCGTCTTTGTGAAATGCGAGGAAATCTGAATGAAGCGCTGGAAATATTTACTAATTTATCTTTCTGGATGGGCTTTCCGAATATTCGGCACCCTCATGTTCAGCACCTGTCGGGTGAGCATGTTTGGCAGCGAAATCGAAGAGAGCTATTTTGAACAAAATCCTGGCAAGAGTCTTTTATATGCCGGTTGGCACAGCAGGGTTATTTTCGGTGTTTATTATTATCGTAATATCCCGTTTGTCGGCATGGCCAGCACCAGCGATGATGGTGAAATTGCCGCTCAGGGAGCCAAGCGCTTTGGATGGAGGGTGGTCAGAGGTTCTTCCTCGCGACGCGGTGGACAGGCCTTGCGGGAAATGGTTTCGTTGATTAATAAGGGTTACCGGGGCGGTCTGGTGGTCGATGCGCCCAGGGGTCCTGCGCACGTCTCAAAGCTGGGAATCATTTATCTGGCAAGGCTAGCCGGTATTCCGCTGCTGGCGGCAATGTGGAGTGCCGATCGATATTGGCGTCTGGGAAGCTGGGATCGTACCATCATTCCCAAACCGTTTTCCCGGATCGTGGTTTTGTTTTCCGATTATCTTATTCAGGTTCCTTCGGATGCCGGCCGGGAAGAATGCGAAAAACACCGCCAAGAGCTTGATGATGTCTTGAACAAAATGATGTACCAGACAGACAATTTCTTTACAACACCGGGCATTACCGACCCTCGCCAGATCAAGGTTCCGGATCCGGTGCCGATCCCATTCTAACCATTTCCCAGTTTTCAAACAGAGGATCACATCATACGAGTTACGGGTCTCAAGTAATCGATGCTGGATACTGGATTCTCGATACAGGATCCAGGATCGAGTATCAAGTGACCAATGGCCCGTGACCATTAGCTAGGAACCAGTTAAGTGTTTTTTTTGACGAGTAGCAGCGTATTGCCCGTCACACTCAAACTGCTGAGCAGCATTGCGGAAACGGCAATCAGGGGGGTGAGCAGGCCGATCATGGCGATGGGAATACCGATGGCGTTGTAAAGAAACGTAAAAACTAGATTTTGAAAAATTTTTTTATTCACCTGAGCAGCAAAATTTAAAAAATCAGCAACCTGTTCGGGCTCGGCGCGCATCAGGGTGATGTCAGCCGTCTCCTTGCTTAATTGCGCCCCGGCATGCATGGCAATCGCAAGATCTGACTGCACCAGTGCCGGGGCATCATTGATGCCGTCACCGACCATGGCCACCCGCATACCCTGTGTTTGCCATTCACGGATAAAGGCGGCTTTGTCTTGCGGCATTTTGTTACCATAGGATGCGTCAATTCCAATTTGCTGTCCAATTGCCTGGGTGGTGCGCTCTCCGTCACCGGATACCAGAGCCAGGCGATATCCCAGGCTGTGTAATTTTTCGATGGTCGAAAGCGTGCCGGCCCGCAGGGCATCGCCGAAGATAAATACGGCGGCGAGTTTTCCATCAACACCCAGATAGACGCATGAATGCTTGACCTGGGCATCGGATAGCGTATCTGCGTTGGTTGAATCGATCTGCCTTAATTCTTCGGCGAGCAATTCCGCTGCCCCGATCTTAATTTGCCGGCCCTCCGCATCTCCGGTTAGCCCCTTCGCATTGGTCCGGATATTTTCGATCTTAACCGGTGTTAAACCCTTGTCCTCAGCTTGTCTAAGAATTTCCCGGGCAATAAAATGATCCGAGTTTTCTTCCAGACCGGCGGCCAGAGCTAAGGCTGCATCTGCGCTCAGGGTTTCCAGGGCAATGATATCCAGCAGTTCCCATCTGCCTTCGGTGACGGTGCCGGTTTTATCAAATACAAATCCATCCACCTTATCCGCCTGTTCAAAGGCTTTGAAATTTCTCACCAAAATACCCTGCTTGCCCGCAATCGATATGCCGGCCACCCGGGCCAGCGGGATGGCAATGCCCAGGGCGCATGGACAGGAAATGACCATGACTGTCACCGCCCGTAGAATGGAGACTTCCGTCGTCAATCCGACTAAACGGCCGATGAGGGCAGTCCCGGCTGCCAGAGCGATAATCGCCGGAACAAACCACTGCAAAATGATATCCGTTTTCCCCTCCAGCGGGGTTTTGCTCAGCAGTGCTTTTTCGATAATATCGATCATCTGGCCCAGGGTTGAGGCGTTTCCTACCTTTTCGGCTTTAATTTTAAACGTGCCCTTCAGGATTCTGGAGCCGCTCCGTATGGCGTCTCCCGGCTTTTTGGTGACGGGCAGCGGTTCCCCCGTCAACGATGATTCATCTATCGAGCCGGTACCTGAGAGTATTCTGCCGTCAGCCGGAACGATTTCGGTTTCATTGACCTGGAAGGTGTCATCTTTTTCGAGCTGCTCAGCGGATACATAGCGGCCCTGGGGATAGTGTTGACTGCAAATTCTGACCTTTGTGGGTTTGAGCGTGAAGAAAAGCTCCAGATCTTCAAGCACGCGGCTTTTTGCTCGGCGTTCCAGGGTTTTCCCCAACAGAACCAGCGTAATCAAAATGGATGCGGTGTCAAAATAGACATGGATGCTTCCGGCCAACAGGTTAAAGGTACTGTAAATATAGGCGCTCAATGACCCCATGATGATCAAGGTTTCCATACTGAAGGCCGCGTTGCTCAAACCGGCCCAGGCCTTTTTAAAAAACTCAAATCCGCCATAAAAAAGCACGATTGTTGCCATAATAAAAGCCGGCCAGGAAAGCTTATAGATGGTATCCGGAGTGAGCTCAGTGAAAAAGCCGGAGTAAAGGGCGTATGACATCATCATGACATTCATGGTTAGAAAGACGGATATGATAAAGCGGATAAATTCTTTTCTTCTCTCGATAGCATCCTGAGGTTCTTTTGGAACCGCCGCCTTATACCCCAGCTTGCGGATGGATTGGATAATTTGATTCGGAGACGTGCGGATGGGGTTGTACTCAATTTGGAGCCTGTCAGTAGAAAAATTGCATCTGGATTCGATGATTCCTTCTGATTTCTTTAGTGCTTGGTCAATCAGCCATGCGCAGGCCGGGCACCACATATTGCCGACCTTCAGATTGAGTGGCAGCGCATCGGTCGCCGCATTCGATGCCCCTGCACCGGCACTTGTTTTATCGGCAGCCTGAGGAGCCGGAGTACTGGAAAGATTTTCAAATGTGCTCGCCGCTAAATCGGCCTCCGACTTCGGAATAATTCCTTTTTCCTGGCATTGTCTGAATAGTTCCGTTTCTTTAAATTTTGCAGGATTACCTGAATCAGTTGCTTCAAGCAGGATGTTAAATACCTGACGACATCCCATACAGCAGAAGACATAGGTTTGGCTGCCGAATGTGGCCGATATATTTCCATGACGCACGGGCAATCCGCACAGATCACAGGATCTGTAAGGCGATTCGGTATTCATGGGTTATGGAATATCCTACAGATGGGACTCTGGCAAGGGAAATTCAGGTTTTTGGTTCTGGGCGTAAAAAGTTTCAGGTGTCAGGGCCATGCGTTACGCGCAGCGCGTTTCGGGTTACGCGTTTGTTCTTTTATTATTCCACATTCCGCATTCCGAATTGGTTTACCTGACACCCGACACCCGACACCTGAAAACTATCTTTTTAGGATGATTACTTTCGCAGCCCCAGGGATTTGACATAGGCGACCACCTTCCAGCGGTCTCCCACGGTGATGGTCGCATGCAAGGGTGGTTGCCGGCCATCGGGAACGCCGTAGCTGACTTTTTTGAAAAGTTCACCATCGGGGCTGTCCTGGACTTTTGCGTTGCGCAGATCGGTCGGCAGCGGGGCAAAACTCTGACCGACAGTGCCATTGCCATCGTGATTGTAGCCATGGCATTGGGCGCAATAGATAAGGTATACGGCTTTTCCGCGGGCAATGACGTCCGGTTGCGTCACATCGATGGGCGATGTGATATTAATCCCCGCCGATACCCGATAGATGGCTTCACCACCGTTGACCGGCACCAGACCGGCTTCCTTGACTAGAAGTGGCTCTTCGTAGGGCCGAACGGCAGGCGTTTCTCGCATGCGGCCATAGCGGAAATTGTTGTCATAATAGATCAACAGGTGGTAGGCCGCCAGAATGGCGACAGCAACAACGATGAGAAATCCAATTATTTTTTTCATTTATTCGACACCTTCAAAGGGAATCACGTACAAATGCTTCGGATTCTCTTCCTGACCCTGTTCTTTGAGCACGTGCTGCGCATAGGGTAGCGGAGAATAGGGTTCATATGCTGCATGGGAAGATTCGCCGGGAACGTCTTTCATCGGCCGATAGTCCCAATCGGGCTGGCCGAGATCGCCAATTACCGTAAATGCCAGCCACCCCTGGAATATCACGATGAAGACAAAAAAAAGAACAAGCAGCCAGGTTTTGAAAGCAGATGTCTGGTATTCCGGATGCTCCATTAGATTCTTACTCCCAAAACGCCGATTAATACAATGTATGCCAGTGACCAGATGATGGTGCCGGCAACAATGAGCGCTGCACACAATGGAAACGGGGCGTTACGTCCTTCAATGCCGCCAGGATATTGCTCAATGATGCGGGTTTTGCGTTCCTCCGAGTCCTTGCAAACAATATGATAATATCCCAGACCAATGATGAACAGCACAATCGTTGCCAGGGCCGGGAACAGATACAAGGCAACATGTTGAATTCCTAGTAATTGAAAATATCTCATAAATGGTTTCCTTTAAAGGTCTCTAAATCGGCATCTTTTCCCCGGGGGGCACTATTTCAGGCCCTTTATCAGAGAAAAGATCACCACCGCCATCGCGCTTGCCAGACATAAACAGACCAGCGTAAAAATTGCGAAGGTTTGAACGCGCGCAAATCGCGGTATTTTAGCCGGCAAGTGTTGCAGATCATTTTGCAGCGGCAAAAATCGCGCCCGCTGCTGGTCTTTGAACTGACCGCTGTTCAGTGCCCAGAAAAACACCACCAGGCTGATAATAAAACCGGCAGCCATGTATGCGATGAAGTAAGGGTAGTACATTGCAATAATTAAATCCTTACCGCAACAATTAAGTTATCTATTCGCTTTAATGCGATGGTTACGCGTTGCGCGTTGCGTGTTTCGTGGTCCGAAGTGCTGAATAACCGAATGTCTGAAACATGTAACCCGCGCCGCGCAACCCGTAACGCGTACCTCGCAACGCGTCACGGTTCCCACGCCGCATCGATGCCCCGCGGTTCGGTGTTGGCATCGCTTTGATTGATGAAGTAGACTGCGATATAGTCCCCGACTTCCCAGATTTTTTGGGATTCCAGGTCGCGCTTGAAATAGGGCATGGCTGTGCCGGTGATGCCATTCATCAGTTGATAGTAGATGATGCCACCGGATATCTGCCTGCCTTTCAAAATAGTGAAATTTAACGGCGGCGGATAAATCCAGGGTTGGGCAGGCCCCATGCCGTCGCCAATCGGGCCGTGGCAGCCGATACAAAAATTCTGATAAATTTTATGGCCTCGTTGAAGGCTGGCCGCCGTGGTCGGGTATGGATTCGGTACGTTGCGCCATCCCTCTGGAACGATTTCCGCCAGCCAGCGAGCGTTTACATCCGGTCCCGCCTCGTAGGCTTTGATGGACTCTTCTTTCCAATAACGCTGGCGCTGCATGCGCTGGTCGGCATCCTTAAATCCCAAGCTTTGTATATACTGGGTCAACGTATTGAGGCGTTTCATGCCCAACCACTCGAAAGGCGGCATGATCGAACTGGGTCGTGTGAAGCGGGGATTGATAAAATGGGCAATGTGCCAGTCGTCCGGATGCTCACCGCCTTCTTGCGACAGATCTACACCGGTACGCTGGGATCCCAATGCCACGGGTTCATCGGCAACATAGTCGCCGGTTTGGGCAATGCGTTCTGCCCCGTGACCCCAATCGATCGATCGAATGGACTGACTGTGGCAGTAGACACAACCATTTTCAAGATAAATCTTGCGACCCTCATTTTCAATCGCCGTGCGTGAACGAAAAATATCCGAAGGTGTCATATCACTGGTGGCGTACGGCCAGTAAACGACGGTCAGCGTGATGGCCGCCAGCAGGGCCAGGATACCCGTGATAATGACGGTAGGGGTCATTCTCATGCTGCGACTCCACGATTAAAATAAAGCGAGCGAATCACATTGTATAGTCCGATATATGCGCCGATCATAATAAATGTTCCCAACGATGCCCTTAATATGTAATAGGGTTGAATCATGGGCAATGTCCGATAGAGCGTTTCACCATTGTACCAGGCGTTGCCCTGAATTAAACCGACGACGGTCAGAACGATGGCAAAGCCCGTGACGCCGATCAGCACCAACCAGTATTGGACGTCGGCCAGGAATCTGCTGTACAGGGGTTTGCCCGTAATCTTGGGTAGAATGAAATACAGTCCACCCAGAGCCATTACCCCGGCAAATCCGAGAACGCCGATGTGGGCATGGCCGACCACCCAGTTGTTAAAGTGGGTGATGCGCTGAACATGCGGCAGGGCCATCATCGAGCCCTGGATATTAACAAAGAAATAGTAAATGGTTGCGGTCAGCACGAATTTGGCTCCGATGTCGGCATGAATCTCGCCCAGCTTGCCTTTGATGGTGTACCACAGATTGATCAACACGATCATCACCGGAATTACCATGGCAACACTGTCGACGATCGATATGGTTTTCAACCAGGTCGGCACCGGAACCTGCAGCAGATGATGGGTACCGATGTGAGTGTAGACAATGATCAGTGACCAGAATCCCAGTAACGACAGCGAGTGGCTGTATAACGGACTGCGTGTCGCAATTGGCAGCACGTAGTAAGCCACCGCCAGACCCATGGGCGTCAGGAGAAGTCCGAAAATATTGTGGCCGTAAAACCACAGAAGAATGGCATCCGGTATGCCCACCAGCGCGCCGGTGTCCGGTTTCCAGATGACGTTACCCAGACAATAAGTGATGGAGGTCAGAATGACAGCGGCGGTCGTATACCAGATGGATACATACAAAATTCGCTCTTCCCGCCGCCGGATTGTCATTAAAATGTTGAGGACGACTAAAGCGAAGCTGATCACCACCATGATATCGACCGGCCAGGGCAATTCCGCATATTCCCGTCCCTGGGTGTGACCGGTAGCGATTCCGATCATACCGGCGGCCACCGTAGCATTCCAGAAAATCGCACTGAACACGCCAAGTTTGTGGCTGTAGAGCTCGGTGCGCAATAATCTAGGGAAATAATGAAAGCCCACCGCCAATAGGCCAGGTGTCACAAACCCGAACAGTACAGCGTTGATATGCATCGGTCGCGCGCGGCCAAAGTGGATATATTCGATGTTGGCCATGAAATCCGGCGCAATCAAATAACCCGCTGCAATCATTCCAAAGCTGGTTGCGGCCGCAAACCAAAATGCGGATGTCAGCGTAAAGGCCTTAGCCGTTGCATTGCTCGTTTGCAAATTTTGCTCTGGAGTTGACAAATTTGGTTCTCCCATTTCCGCGTTTCGGGTTTCGCGTTTCGAGTTGTTTGATTGCTGTCAGCTTTCTAACCCGTACCGCGCACCCCGCAACGATTAACTGTGGCAGGCCAGCCAGCAGTCTAAATTCGCATTTTTTGCTTTATGGCATTCGATACACTCTCCCATGCGCCAGTTTTTGTATGGCAATCGCTGCAGGTTTTCAACCTGCCCATGACATTCCCGGCAAGCAATTTTGCTGTTGATGTGGCGTTGATGATTGAACAATACATGCTCTGCCACGTAATTCACTTTTACCCAGGGTGTTGGCGTTTGCGTATTGAAGTAGCGGTGCTCAACCTGGATCCATGGATGGCTGGCAATAATATATTTATGGCAGTGCAGACATTTTTCAACCGCCGGTATTCCTGGATGATTGGAATACGCCACATAAGGGTGACAGTACTGGCACTGGATTTGTTTGACCCCGCTGTGAACATTATGGCTGAACGGGATAGGCTGTTCAGGTCCAATGGCAGCCTGCGGCAAATTGAAAAAAAAGAAAATAAACACCGCAATAGCCAACCCGGTGATTAACGTGGTCAAGATAGCGATTACGTTTTTACTCAATGGTTCGATACCTCACTAAAAATATCTTAAGCCGCTGGCTCTGCTTTTCGTGTCTTGGCAATTTCCGGAAAGCACCTGATAAAATATGCGATCGAAATCATCATCAATCCCAAAAAACCCAGTGAAATTAGCCCGTCTGTAATTCCCAGCGGGATTGAATCCGCATGGTGGTTTAAAGCCGGGCCCAGCAAAAGAAGATGCTCAAACCAGATGCCGATGATCACCACGGAACAAATCATCACCATGAAAAGTGGCATGGTCTTGATCTTCTTGTTGAGCAAAATAAAGAAGGGCAGGACAAAGCAAACGATAAAAACTGCCCAGGCCAACACATTCCAGGGGGCCAGCATGGTTCGTGCGATAACATAATGGGTTTCTTCAGGGATATTGCCGTAGTATATGACCATCAGCTGTACATAGAAAAAATCGGCCCACAGCAGACAGAATGCAAAAAACAGCTTGCCGATATCGTGAAAATGCGTTTTTTCTAATCCGGATGCCTCGCCGTTTCTAATCCGGATAAACGCCGCCAAAATAATCAGCGCACCCAGCCCCACAAAAAATGCTTTTACGAAATGATAGGCACCGAAAAGCGTGGAGATCCAGTGCGGATCCATACTCATAATCAGATCGTAGCCGATCAAGCATAAAACAAGGGCAAATGCCAATATGTATAAACCACCCCAGACCGTCATTCTGGCTTGAATGCGTTGTGGGTTGCGTTGGTTTCGCCGCCATGCATTAACGATGGATGTGCGAAATTTGCCTTCGGATCGGCTTGGATCGATTTTGAGCTGGAGTGCATTATAAAGATAGGCGAAGCCGATAATATAAAGGATTAACAGTCCGATGCAATCCCGGGTGAATAAAAACGGGATGTTCAGCCAGATTTCCTTGCCGTGCAGATCTTCGTGTAGCCAGGGGAAGATGTGAGTTTTTCCCAGAAATAAAATCAGAAACAGGATAAACGACAATGGAAAAAATGCCGTAAAGGATTCTGATAGGCCGCTCAGAGGTCCGCTCCAGCGGGCCTTGGTCATATGCATCACCGTT
Organism: Desulfobacterales bacterium; assembly: GCA_050116155.1. GTDB lineage: Bacteria > Desulfobacterota > Desulfobacteria > Desulfobacterales > JAHEIW01. The sequence goes on along the minus strand of JASFPE010000122.1, from coordinate 1,644 downwards.
GAGAACAGCACCGCGCCTTGGGCAATTGCCGACCACAGCAAAAAGTTTATTAAATAGGCCTGCCAGGCGCGTTCCGGATGCTGGCGGGTTAATTCATAAATAAATGTTGCCAGACCGATGATGAACAGGACACTGAAAATCCAAATTGCAGGGCTCTTTTTGGAGCCTGTCGTTTCTTTTAAATCAGAATTCATGTCGAATCACATCTTCGTTGAATTGGTTAAATTGGTTGAGTTTGTTATATTGGCTATTGGTGAGTTGATACAAACAATTGAACCAATAAAACCAGAAACGAACAAAACAAATTATTCAAATACCCTCACTTCTCCTCCCTGCTGCTGAAAGAAGTCTTTCAGACCCTCTTGCTGTTCGACTGCGCAGGAGGCCAGGACCCCAAAATGTTCTCCGGAGCAGCGGGGGTCATAGTTTCGCAACAATTTATAGTTTGGAAGTCGGCTCTGGGTCAAAAGCCCCAGGATGTTGCCAAACACGGCACACAGAATCGTCGCTTCGAATCCGACCACGATAAACGGAATGATAGCGATAATCGGTTTGCCGCCGACGATGAGATTCCACTGGGTTGCCGTATAAATAGACAGAGCAAACCCGCCGAAAAACCCGAATATCCCGCCGCCTAGAGTGAACCAACCCACCAGGCTTTTTTTGACCTTCAGGGCCTCCATAATCTTATGGCTGGGCAAGGGCATGTTCACTCGAATAAATTTGTAACTCGTCTGTTTCAGCTTGTTGATCGCATCAACAACCTGATCTTCGTCTTTGAAGAGCCCCATGATGTGGCGTTCAAGCGACATGGCCTGCTCCTTTTTCAAGGGTTTCTTTCATCTCCGTCATGGAAACGGATGGCAGATGCTTGACGAACAGAACAAATAAAAAGAAAAACAGGCAAAAGCTACCGAGCATGATGCCGTATTCGATCCAGGTGGGGGCATATAATCCCCATGCATGGGGCGAAAATCCCCGTGCCACACCGCCGACGATGATGACAAACCGTTCAAACCACATGCCCAGGTTGACAAGCAGGGAAATCCCGAAAAGCAGGGCAATGGTTCGGCGGATATTTCTAAACAGGAACAGCAAAGGAATCAGCGTATTGCAAATAACCATGATATAAAAGCCGACACGGTAATCACCAATGGCGCGCCAGCGAAACGATTCTATCTCGACAACATTGTGGCTGTACCAGGCGATAAAAAATTCCGTGGCATAGGCAAAACCGACGATCAAACCGGTGAACACGATGGTTTTGGCCACATTCTCCAGCACATCCATAGTGATGATGTTTTGGTATTTAAATATTTTTCGCAGGGGAATCATCAGGGTCAGTACCATGGCCAGACCTGAATGAATGGCGCCGGCCACAAAGTAGGGCGCGAAAATGGTGGTATGCCAGCCGGGAACGATTGCCAGGGCAAAATCCCAAGATACCACACTGTGCACGGAAATCACCAAAGGCGTGGCCAGGGCCGCGAAAAACAGGTACCCCCGGGTATAATGGCGCCATTGTTCGTGGGCCCCTGTCCATCCCAATGAGAGAATTTTAAATATTTTCTGGCGGGTTCCCGTGGAGCGGTCTCTCACGGCGGCGATATCCGGTAGCAATCCCGTATACCAGAAAAGCGAGCT
>JASFPE010000121.1:0-12030 GCA_050116155.1 Desulfobacterales bacterium | reverse complement strand
TGCTGGGCAGTGCCTGCCCGATCCTTGCCTGTGCTCAATTAAATCAGGTCCAATTTTGCATACGGGATTGCAACCAATTTCCATGCGATAATTTTATCAACGGCCCATATCCATACAGTCAAGGATACTTAGCGATGCAGAGACGACGACGCAAACAAATTCCACCGGCCTTTGCTCCCAACCAGGACCGCGTGAATGTGGCCCCTGAGTACTGGGATGAGCTGCAGCAACGGGATCTCAACATCCTTTGCAATTTAACGCTGTTTACACCGGCATCACCTCACCAGCTGAGCTTTCTATTTTTAAACGAAGAAATTCTGGTGGATCTAGCGGACCGCTGCCTGAAACGATACGGTGGCGGAGGATGGGAAAAAACGGATGATCCCCTGCTGGAGCTGACAACTGTTTTATATTTAATCAATGTTAAGGAAGTGTATCCTTTGGGCAAAGACATCGTCGGTACCAAGGATCTCAAAGAAGCGCATTTTTTTCAGGGGCCCCATGCCCTCAAAGTAGATGCTCTCATAAAACGCTATGGACACGATATCAACGGATTCAAAGCGTCGGCAAATTTTCTGCAGGGCGAAGCTTTGGATATGGCCGACACTGCCTATAAACTTTTACCCTTTCCCCGCATCCCCCTGTACTATTTACTTTGGGAAGGAGATGAAGAATTTAAAGCCAGAATCAATGTGCTTTTTGATCGATCGATTGAAAACATATTTGCGGCCGATGCCATCTGGGGACTGGTCAATCGGGTGTCTCTGGCGCTAATCGAGGGGCCGGCAAGCCGTTGAAGATAGGCTCATAAAAAAACTTGTTGAGAAAAACAAAAGCCACTCGACACAATCGATTTCTCTCCCGCAAGAGCGGGATCCCACATTATTCATCATAGATCCGTGGGTGCGGCTTCCAGCCGCGATTGGAACAAATCCATGATGTCGGTTGCTTCATGAACTCGGTGGTAACTTTTTAAGTCCTTGATTATTCTGAGCGAGAAAAATCTGTAAACCCAGTATAATTCTCCGGGGTAATATTCAGCAACTCCTTTTTTACGGATTGCGGCAACTCGAGTCCTTTAACGAATTCTGCAATTGTCTTTTGGTCGATGCTTTTATGGGTCCGCGTTAGGGCCTTGAGCGCCTCATACGGTTTAGGATATCCCTCGCGGCGCAAAATGGTCTGAATCGCTTCCGCAACCACCGCCCAGTTGTTTTGCAGATCTGTCCGGATGACGTCGGTGTTGAGGATGAGTTTATCCAATCCTCTCAGCAATGATTTCAAGGCAATAACTGTGTGGGCAATGGGAACACCGACGTTGCGCGTTACGGTGGAATCCGTAAGATCCCGCTGCAAACGTGATACCGGCAATTTGGCTGCCAGATGCTCCAAAACAGCATTGGCCACACCGAGATTTCCTTCTGAATTCTCGAAATCAATGGGATTGACCTTATGCGGCATGGTCGAAGAGCCGACCTCTCCCCTTTTTATCTTTTGTTTGAAATAATCCATGGAGATATAGGCCCAGATATCCCTGACCAGATCTATGAGGATCGTATTGAGGCGCTTGATATTGTCACAAAAAGCAGCCAGATTATCATAATGTTCGATCTGGGTGGTGACTTTCGAACGCGAGAGACCCAATACATTATTAACCAGATTATCAGCAAATGCCACCCAGTCAATATCCGGATAAGCCACATAATGTGCGTTGAAATTGCCGGTGGCGCCACCAAATTTTGCTGAAAATGGAATGGTTTTCAACAGTTCCATCTGGACAATCAATCGCTCAACAAAAACATATATCTCTTTTCCCAAACTGGTGGGTGATGCCGGTTGACCATGGGTGCGTGCCAACATGGGCACATCCTTCCACTCCCGGGCCCTGGCTTTCAGGACCTCAACAACCTCATCGAACACCGGTAATACAACTTCCAGACAGGCTTCTTTCAGTGACAGTGGCAGGGCAGTATTGTTGATGTCCTGAGAGGTTAATGCGAAATGAATAAATTCTTTGAAGTCCTGCAATCCCATTTCATCAAATTTTTCCTTTAGGAAATATTCCACTGCCTTGACGTCATGATTGGTGGTTTTTTCGATGGCTTTGACGCTGCCGGCATCTGCGACGGAAAAGTCTTTATAAATATCTCTCAGAGATGTGAACAATTTTCTGTCAATTTTTTTGAGCTGTGGCAAGGGCAGCTCGCACAGGGCAATAAAGTATTCGATTTCGACCAAAACGCGGTATTTGATTAAAGCAGCTTCAGAGAAATAATCTGCCAATTTTTGCGTGGCCCGTCGATAGCGGCCATCAACCGGAGAAATTGCTTCTAAGGCTGTGAATTCCATAATAACCTAACCTTCCCGTGAATAGGTGATGTTGTGATAAACGATATTAAATTTCAAATCGATATATTAGGTAAATGCTTTGATCGTGTCAAGCAGGCAAGAAATATCCATCCTATTTCTGCCGGCCATGGGTTTGGGAACTTTTATTATGGATTGGGAGAAAAATCTAGCTGAAGAAATACAGGGGGTAATTTAAACTCCGCTTTAGTAAGAATAAACTATTTCCGGGAGAAGACTAAACGCTTATGTTGACGTTCTGGCCTATCCCAAGCGATTGCAGCATTTCAGTCATTTGTTGCTGGCTGGCGGCCATGCTTTTCATGACTTCCACCTGCATTTCGCTTATGGTTTGAAGCTGCTGAACGATCATCGCCATGGCGCTGCTCGTTGCTACTGGACTGACATCCATTGTTGTTACCTATCTATTTCTTGGGTTCAAGGTTCCGAGGTTCAGAGTTCCAGGTTTTAAAACATGGGACATGGAGTTCAAGGCCAAAATAAAAAGCGTTAGCACTGTCAGCTGTTTTTGTAATTCCGGATTCCACCTTCCGCATTCCGCATTCGAAAAACCCTGAACCTTTGAAACCCGAACTTTATAACTTCGCCTCCATTTCCTCCACACCATAATATCATCGGTCTCTACACCAAAAATCTTTAGACTTTTTTTTATAAACAATGCTAAAAGATGGGAACTTAATTTATCGGGAAGGATATTTAGATGAAGAAAGCCATTATCATCGTCATCATTCTGGTATGCGGGGCGGCCGGATATCTTTATTACGACTGGCGCGTGCAGACCAAAGAAATGGCAGCGGAACCAAAAATAACCCTATATTCGTGGACCGATAAAGATGGCGTCAAACACTTCACGGATACGGCACCGCCGGAGGGAGTCACAGACATTCAAGCAACCGAAGGACATAAATATGTCGAACCGCCGCTGGTATCTAAGATCATAGATAAGACAAATGAATTTTATGATTGGATAAAAAACAAGATATTTAAAAAAAAGAAAAAAGCTAAATAATCAGATTATATAACACTATTTTTTGTAAAGACATCGATAATGACCGAACACACCCACACCCCTGCATCTGAATTTGCATCCCGGATCATTCCAGCATCGGAAACCGCCGAAAAAATGAGAAATGCCTGCAACCGGTTTCTGGAATCATTGACACCTGAACAACGGCGCAACTGCAATTTTGACTTTAGCTCCACCCAGCGTCGACGCTGGCATTATCTTCCACAGGAAATGTTTGATCGTCAAGGCCTGTGTTTAAAACAAATGTCCCCCAACCAATACAAAGCAGCTTTTGCCCTGCTGGCCAGTGGACTCAGCCAGATGGGATATGATAAGGCCAGGGCAATCATTGACCTGGAAACAACCTTGGGAGAACTTGAGCGATTATCAGAAACTGCCAGGTTGATTCGTGATCCGAATCTGTATTATTTTAGTGTGTTTGGTGATCCAACGACACCGAACCCGTGGAGCTGGCGGGCAGAGGGACATCATATTTCCCTTAATTTTACCATCGTCAACCGTGATTGGATTGCACCCAACCCGTTCTTTTTCGGATCAAATCCGGCGGAGGCTCACACCGGTCCCCAAAAAGGGCTAAGAATTTTGACAAAAGAAGAAGAACTTGCCCGAAGCTTGCTGAAAAGTTTAACCTCGAATCAAAAAAGGCAAACCATTATCAGTTCGGTTGCACCGGCAGATATTCTGACCCGTAACATGCCGAAAGTGTCATTGGGATCCGCCGGGGGTCTGGCCGCCGAAACCATGACACCCGAACAACGCCAAATTTTAGATGGCCTGATCCGCGACTATATCGACCGCCTGCCTCCAGAACTGGCGAAAATAGAACAGATAAAATTACAAAATGCCGATCCGAAGGATATCCATTTTGCCTGGGCCGGGTCGGAAGATCGCGGCAAGCCTCATTATTACCGGCTTCAGGGAACCTTTTTTTTCGTGGAATATGACAATACCCAGAACAACGCCAATCATATTCATACTGTTTGGCGTGATCTGGAAGACGATTTCGGTTTGGATCTTCTTAATTTGCATTATAAACAGGGGCACCACTAAAACCTATCCCTAAAATGTATCGAGTTGATTTTTGTTGACTTCGGAATCCGCTTTGTTTAAGGGGCAGCTATAGAATCTGATCAATAAAAAAAAATCCGGAGTTCCGGGATTGCACCTCTGAATTACTCTAATGGTTTGAATAAATTCCTAAGAAACCGAAACAAACAAGTCGTAAACAAAACCAAAAAGGGGTAAAAAGATGGAAACGGAGATGACGGCACCAGTGACCGCCAGCGTTTTTGAAAAAATCGCAACCGCAACAGGTTTGCCGCAAATAGTCGTCGAGCTAGGCTTTATCATATTGGCGCTGGTTCTTATTCTGATCACCATAATGATGGTATTGTCTATTTTACGAATTCGAAAGGAAATCATCAGTTTAAATTACAGAATCGGCTATATTGCGCGCTTGTTAAAACGGGAAATCGAGGAAGCGGCTTTTGAAACGCAAACGACAAAGCAGAAAGGAGCTGAAGAAAAAGAAACCTATAAAGAGGAATGGAAATTTTAACCCCTCACCGATGTTCCAATCTATATCCCAGCCGCGTATAGCGCTGCTGGGTTTTGTTATTGTTCACCCCGATGGACAGCGCCTTGCGGCTGCCCACCATGACCACCAGGTTTTTCCCGCGGGTCACAGCCGTGTAAATCAGATTTCGCTGCAATAAGATGTAATGCTGGGTGAGAACCGGAAAAACCACTACCGGATATTCCGACCCCTGGGACTTGTGAACCGAGATCGCATAGGCCAACACAATCTCATCGAGCTCGCTGAAATCATAAGCAACTGCACGATCTTCAAATGAGACAATGACTTCATGATCCTCGTATCGGATTTGGGTGATCCGGCCGATATCACCGTTAAACACGTCTTTGTCGTAATTATTTCTGATCTGCATGACTTTATCGTTGACCCGGTAAGTTCGGTCTCCCCGTACGACCCCACCCTCACCGGGATTCAATACCGTCTGCAGCTGACGATTGAGGTTGCTTGCTCCAACCACCCCTTTGTGCATCGGCGTCAAAACCTGAACATCGTCAATGGCTTTGCAACCAAAGCGCTGCGGGATGCGTTTTTGGGCAAGCTCTAAAATAATTTCCAGAACACGTTCGGGATCCTCCTGTTCAATAAAATAAAAATCATTTTCCGGATCGAATGAATCAGCGTGCTCAATCACCGGCAAGCGACCGCTATTGATTTTATGGGCATTGGTAATGATACGACTGGCCTGGGCCTGACGAAATATTTGATTTAATGTCACGACCGGAACCGAGCCGGATGCGATGATGTCGTTGAGAACATTTCCCGCCCCCACGGAGGGCAGCTGATTGACATCTCCCACCAGAATAAGTATCGCAAATGCAGGTAAGGCCTTTAAGAGGTGATGCATCAGGATGGTATCGATCATCGAGGCTTCGTCGATAATCAACACATCACATTCAAGCGGTTTATCTTGATTGCGTTGAAACCTGCCCTTTTGGAGGCTATATTCCAGCATCCGATGAATTGTCCTGGCCTCGTATCCGCTGGCCTCACTCATACGCTTGGCAGCTCGGCCGGTGGGTGCTGCCAGCATGATGCTGACATTGATTTTGGATAATATTTTTATAATGGCATTGATAATGGTTGTTTTACCGGTTCCCGGGCCACCGGTAACCACCAGCACTTTATTATCAAATGCATACTGGATGGCTTTGAGCTGTTTATCCGCCAGAGTGATGGATAGCTGTCGCTGCACCCATTGCACGGCTTTGGCAGCGTCGATGGTTCGAATCGATTTCGGCGTTTGCGAAATTTTTTTTAAGCGTTTGGCAATACCTGTTTCACATAGGTGATAGCGGGTCAGAAAAACGGCTTTGTTGTTTTCCTGATACGCTTCAACGGTTTCGTTTAAATCTTCAATGATCACCTTTTGAGCAATAGTGAGGCTGCCAATGGCTTTGACAACCGACTCCCGCTCAACCTCCAGAATCTCCCGACACCGATCAATAAGTGGTTCATACGGAAAATAGACATGCCCATCATCGGCAAGCTGATGCAGCACGAACAAAACGCCGGCTTCAATCCGCAGTTGATCGTCTTTGGCAAATCCAAGATTCTGGGCAATCCTGTCGGCCGACAAAAAACCGATGCCGAAAATTTCCGTGGCCAGCCGATATGGATTACTTTTCACCACCGCAATGGATCGATTGCCGTAGGCCTTGAATATTTTGGTCGCAAAACCGGAGCCGACACCATGAGATTGCAAAAACAGCATCACATCCCGGATTTCTTTTTGATCTTCCCAGGCTCTGGCGATCATAGCGATGCGCTTGTTACCAATACCTTCGACGTCGGCAAGGCGCTCGATATTTTCTTCGATGATGTCCAGTGTCTCTTTGCCAAACATATCAACGATCCGACCGGCCATCACCGGTCCAAGCCCTCTAATGAGACCGGAACCCAGATATTTTTTGATCCCAAAAACAGTGGCGGGCACTTTGGTTTTGAAATGCGCAACTTTAAACTGCTTGCCGAATTTCGGATGCGTAGTCCACTCGCCACGCATTTCGAGTACCTCGCCGGGAGAAGGTGCCATAAGATTGCCAACTACTGTTATCAAATCTTGCCGGCCGCCGACTTTCACTTTGGCAATCGTAAAACCGTTTTCTTCGTTGGTATAGGTAATTCGTTCGATTTGGCCCGAAAGGTCAGTCAACATGTTTACAACCTATATTTGGTGTCAGGTGTCATTTTTCAGGTGTCAGCGCTCAAAGTCCAAAGTTCAGGGTTTCACGCATGGGGCATGGGGCAGAGGGCATGGGGTAAAGGAATAGAGAATCAGGGTTCAGGGGTCAAGTTTTGCAAATCTTTTAATCTCTTAATTCCTAAATTCCTGAATTCACAATTCCTAATTTATGGTGACTTTCAATCCGAAATTGAAATTCTGCAACCCGAACTCAAATAGCACTACCCCATGCCCTCTGCCCCATGCCCCATGCATTATGCCCTGACACCTGAAACCCGAAACCTGAAATTTATTGACGGTAGACTACACCCATTCCGGAACACGATAGCCGGGATCGCTTTTATCGTCCGGGATATAGCACTTGATATCAATCACCGGGGAGCCGTCTCTGGCATCGATATCTTCAATTTCAATACGATTATGGCTGATGGATAGGATTTTGCATAATGTCAGCGCGATGAGATTGGGTCTCAGAGGAGAATGCGTGGCAAAAACTCCGGTTAATGGGTTTTTTTTGTCACCCCGCGGATGGACCTGTAACGTCCTGCGCTTATCCAGCGTGTCATTTTCATGAAACCAATACAAAACATAAATGTGAGAAAATCCTCCCACACCCAACAACCCGTCCAAAAACGCATCATTAATTTCGATCCACACCTTCCCCTCTTCCTTTTTCACGATACCAATTGGAAAGACTTGAAAGGCTTCTTTCATCTTATTTTCTCCAGAAATAAATTACAAAACTATTTCATTCGATCATCACAGGCTATCTCGTGAAATCGATGCGCTCAATCATTCAAGGTCATATCGTATTCTGCCAAGGCGATATGCAGGGGGATGTCTCCAAATTTACGCGGTGGCCCGATATTTGAGATGATCGCTATTCGTGTATTCGATAAGCTTAAGCATTACGATGAATCTCAAATATCGGGCCACCAGGCACCTTAATGATTCATATCGCCTTGGCAGAATATGATATGACCGGGCACAACTATCTAACCTACTTCTGGGACACACTACACTGCTTAAGTGGGTTTCGAAACCCGTTTTAATCTTCCTGGAGCTCCTTTATATCCGCATAATAATCCAGCGCCTGGGGATTGCTGAGGGCATCCTTGTTGAGCACCGGTTGACCCTGAATTACTTTTTTTACCGCCAACTCCACTTTTTTCATGTTCAGGGTGTAGGGTACATCCGGTATACTCAGTATTTTGGCCGGTACATGCCGTGGAGAGGCGTTGGTGCGAATGACCTGTTTGATTTTGTCTTTCAGCCCGTCGTTTAATTCAAAGCCCGGCGCCAATTTGACAAATAAGATCACGCGCACGTCGTTTTTCCAATTCTGACCCACCACCACACTGTCATCGATCTCCTCCATCTGCTCCACTTGCCGGTAAATCTCTGCAGTCCCGATACGAACCCCTCCCGGATTCAGGGTGGCATCTGAGCGACCGAGCATGACCACCCCGCCCCGCTCCGTAACGGTAACAAAATCTCCATGCCGCCAGATATTTGGGAACACATCAAAATAGGCACTGTGGTATTTGCTGCCGTCCGGATCATCCCAAAAATAAATCGGCATGGATGGAAAGGGCTTGCAGCAGACCAATTCACCCTCTTCACCAATCAGCCCGTTGCCGTTGTCGTCAAATGACCTGACATCCATGGCCAATCCCCGACATTGGAGCTCTCCGGCATAAACCGGGCCCATGGGATTTCCCAGTGCAAAACAGCCGTTCAAATCAGTTCCGCCGGCAATCGACGCCAACTGCAAATCTTTCTTGACTTTATCGTAAATGAATTCGAAGCCTTCGATGGACAACGGCGAACCGGTGGAAAGAACGGCTCTAAGAGAAGTTAAATCATAAGATTGGCCGGGTTTGACGCCGGCATTGATCAGCGCCGCAATGTATCCGGCACTGGTACCAAAAACCGTAACTTTTTCATCCTGGGCCATTTCCCATAGCGCACCGGGATCAGGATGAAAGGGATTACCGTCAAAGAGCACCAGGGTGGCACCAACCGCCAACGAACTGACCAACCAGTTCCACATCATCCAGCCGCATGTGGTGAAGTAAAAAATCGTATCTTCGCGTTTAAGGTCCGAATGTAACACCAATTCTTTGAGATGATGAACCAGAATACCGCCGGCACTTTGAACCATGCACTTCGGCAGACCGGTTGTACCGGATGAATACATAATATACAGGGGGTGTTCAAAGGGTAGCTGTTCAAACTCGATCTCAAGATCGGATTCCGAGGAGATAAAATCCGCATAATGCACCGCATTGGGAACCCGGCTGATATCAGCCTTTTGTTCTGTGTACGGCACCACAACGACTTTTTCAATAGAAGGAAGTTCTTTTAAAATATTTGAAATGCGCTCCAACGAGTCAATATTCTTGCCCTTAAATTGATACCCGTTTGCGGTGAATAAAATCCGGGGCTTAATCTGCCCAAACCGATCCAGGACACCCTTGATTCCAAAATCCGGAGAACAGGAAGACCAGGCAGCTCCTAAACTCGTGGCCGCCAGCATGGCGATGATGGCGTAGTGCATATTCGGCGTGAAGCCCACCACCCGGTCGCCGGGCTGAATTCCGGATTCCTTTAAGGACTTGGCCAGCCGGGCGACTTCATCGTAAAGCTGGGCATAAGTCAGTTTAACGGATTTTCGCCCTTCCCCTTTAAAAACCAGGGCCACCTGGTCGTCCCTGTAACGTAGCAGATTTTCTGCGAAATTCAGCCTGGCACCCGAAAACCAATGGGCACCCGGCATTTTGCTGAGATCGTCCACAACCTGATCATACGGTTGCGAGTGGATCACTTCGGCAAATTCCCAAAAAGCCGCCCAAAAATCAGGGATGTTGTTAATCGACCACTCATAAAGGGGTGCATACTCATTAAATTGTTGATTATATCTTTCATTGATAAAATTCATGAAGCGATACATGTTGGTTTTTTTAATTTGGTCTTCCGATGGTTTCCATAGTAATTTGGCCATGATCAACTCCTTCCTTTTATCTGATAATCTAGGTATGTCTGTTTTCAGGTGTCGGTTTTCGGGGTATATGGCTTGGGGCATGGGGCGTGGAGCTTGGGGTTCAAGGCCGAAATAAAAAGCGTCAGTTTTGAGGTAATCGAATACGAAATTCGATTTAACTTAACACAAAACAAAGAACGCGAAACGCATAACTTCGAGCCCTGATTCTTTAGTCTTTTACCCCATGCCCTTTGCCCCATGCTCCGTGCTATAAATCCTGAACCTTTGAACCTTGAACCTTTTGCTTTTTACCTTTATCAACGCGCATTAGTCAAGATGATGCCTTAAAAAACTCAAGCGTGGAAAATTTAATGTCTTGCGGGATTTACTGATTTTGTATATCTGTAAGATTTTAATAAAACTAGTAAGGAGATAATTTATGCGCAACGTTGAGTTAAGATCAGATACGATGACGAAACCAACCCCGTCCATGCGACGGGCCATGGCCGAGGCCGAAGTTGGTGATGATGTCTTCGGTGAGGATCCGACGGTTAATCGTCTGGAAAAAATTGCTGCTGAACGAATGGGTAAGGAAGCTGCCGTGTTTGTGACCAGCGGAACAATGGGCAATCTGGTCAGCCAGCTGGCACATTGCGGTCGCGGCGATGAGATTATTTTAGGAAGTCGTTCCCATACCTTTTTCTACGAACAGGGGGGGTCTGCCGCGGTGGGCAGTATTCATCCGCGCACGGTTCCTAACCAACCGGACGGCAAACTGGCCCTGGAGGATATCGAAGATGCCATACGGGGAGACAATGTTCATTTTCCGCAAACCAGACTGATTGTGCTGGAAAATACCCACAACCAGTGCAGTGGATATCCCCTGGATGCCGGTTATATGAAAGCAGTCGGTGAAATTGCACGCCGTCATGGCTTAAAAATTCATGTCGATGGCGCCAGAATATTTAATGCTGCCGTGGCGCTAAACATCGAGGCCAGTGATCTGACTGTGGAGGCCGATTCAGTTTCCTTCTGTTTAAGCAAGGGATTGGCCGCTCCAATAGGTTCGGTGGTTTGTGGAACTCAGGACTTTATCAATCAAGCGCGCCGGGCCCGCAAATTAATCGGCGGCGGCATGCGACAGGCTGGGATAATGGCAGCCGCCGGTATCGTAGCGTTAAATGAGATGGTTGAGCGCCTGGCAGACGATCACGCCAATGCAAAAAAATTGGCCGAGGGGTTAGCCAATATTCCCGGTATTTCAGTAGATCCGGAACACATCAAGACAAATATCGTATTTATTGAAATAACCTGCAGCGATATGACAGCCGAAGAGCTTGTGAACCTGCTTAATGAAAAGGGCGTGCGAATTTCGGCCAGCGGACCACAGCGCCTGCGCGCCGTTACCCACTACCATATTTCATCCGACGATATTGATTATACCTTAAGCGCATTTGCAAAAATATTAAAATAGTCGAAAGAGAGCGCAGGGGGTGTAAAAATGGCAGAAAAACTTGAAAGATTGGAAAAAGAATACAATGAACTCAAGCGAAAAATCGAGGAGTTGCGAAAAGATCAGGAAAAATATAAAGCGCTTTTTAACCGTAACCTGCACTGTATATTTGTACACGATTTTGAGGGTAATTTCTTAGATGCCAATGAGGCCTCCTTGAATTTGCTGGGTTACACCAGGGATGAGATTCCCTCTATAAATTTTGCCACCCTGATAGATGAAGATCAGATGCCCAAAGCACTGGCTGCCATAGAAGAAATAAAACGATATGGTTTCGTGAAAAACTTTCTGGAATTTAGATTAGAAAAAAGGGACGGTGATCACGTTTGGGTGGAGACAGATAGCTCTTTAATTTACCAGAACG
>JASFPE010000120.1:0-12206 GCA_050116155.1 Desulfobacterales bacterium | reverse complement strand
AAGCCATGTATATCATGGGAGAAAATCCGCTGCGCTGTTTACCACAGCCAGAGCGGGTTCAAAAAGCCCTCGCTAAACTAGAATTTATGGTGGTACAAGATATCTTAAACAGCGAAACCGCTCAAATCGCCGATGTGGTGCTGCCTGGGGCGGCGTTTTCTGAAAAACAGGGCTCTTTCACCAATCTGGAAGGAAGAATCCAATCGTTTCATCCGGCAGTGGCCCCGCCGGGCAATGCCAGGCCCGACTGGGAAATCCTTGACCTTCTGGCAGCAAAAATGGCGCAAACCGAGGGTTACGAAACCTTAGAAAAAGTAAGATTGGAGATTCGGAAATACCTGCCCGCTTATAAGCAGCTGAATCAACACGGACAGGGCTGGATAACGCCGACCAGCCAAAAGGCTCTCTTTGACAACCAGAACACAGATAACTTAATAACGTTTTATCCGGTTGTTATAACCGAAGAAGAATCAGAAGATACAAAATATCCGTTTACTGCAATAATCGGTTCCCTGCGTTATCATCTGGGAAGCGGAACAAGAACCAGCGCGTCAGAACGGGTTCAGGGGTTTGATTTATACGGAGCGATAGATATCTCACCCGAAGATGGCGCAAAGCTTAAGGTAAAAGATGGAGATTACGTTAAGGTCAACTCCCAGTTTGGCACCGTGCAACGCGCAATCCGGTTGAAAAAAGAAATCAGCCCCGGTGAACTTTTTGTGCCCATGGCGGTGGACGGCAATGATGCTATGAACCTTATCGACCTTACGGACCTTGCGGATCCGAAATCACCCGGCTGGAAGTCGGTTAAAGTTAAGTTGCAAAAAATTTAAAGACACATAAAAATATCAGATCTTCTCGGGGACAATTTCTACAAATAGTTGGAGGTCTGAGGTTAGAGGTTGGAGGCAAAGGCTTTAACGACTAGACAACAAGGAAAAAGTACATGCAACCACCGCCAATCGACTTCAATAAGATCGACGCGATCATAAACAAACACAAAGGTGAGAAATGGGGCCTGATTCCCTTGCTTCAAGAGGTACAGGAGCTTTGTGGCTATATACCACCGGAAACCATTGAACCGATCGCCGAGTCAATGAACATGTTTCCGTCCCAGGTTCAGGGAGTCATTACATTTTACGCCGGATTCGCTTTACAGCCCAAGGGGAAATATGTGCTGAAAATATGCCGCGGTACAGCATGCCACGTTAAGGGCAGCCGCAGTATTATTCGATTAATGCGGAAAGAGCTTGATGTAAAGGAAGGAGAGACAACTCCGGACTATCAATTTTCTCTGGAAACAGTGGCCTGCCTGGGTGCCTGTTTTTTGGCTCCAGCCATGATGGTGAATCAAACCTATTTCGGCAAACTGGCACCGGCGAAAGTAAGCAGTATCTTGAATGAATATAAAAAAGAAAATAAGGAAAAAGAAAAATAATGGAGAAACTGCAATCCATCGGTCAACTGGAATGGCTTCGCAACAAAATTCTTTCCCGCACCTCAGACGATAAATCAATCGTGCATGTCTGTATGACCGGCTGTAGAGCCTACGGGGCGGCATCGATACGGGAAGCGCTAATTGAAGAGGTCAACAGTCAGGGCCTCGCCAAAAAGGTTGAAATCCGATCCACCGGTTGTCATGGTTTTTGCGCCAAAGCCCCGGTTATCGCCATCGAACCAATGGGCATACAGTATCAGGAAGTCAATCCAGAAGATGCTGTCGAAATTGTCTCTGAAACATTGAAACGAAACCGCCTGGTCGATCGGCTCGCCTATCAAGATTCTGTCACCAATCAATCCTTATTTTATCTGAATCAAATACCCTTTTACCAGAAGCAGGAAAAGCGCGTCCTGGCCAGATGCGGGCGGATCGATCCCACCCAAATCGAGCATTACATTGCCGCCGGCGGATACCAGGCTCTGGCAAAAACGCTGTCCAAAATGTCTCCCGATAGTGTTATTGAAGAGGTCACCGCCGCCAAGCTCAGAGGCCGGGGCGGCGCCGGTTTTCCAACCGGAATGAAGTGGAAATTTACACGGGCGGCTGACGGCCGTCCCAAATATATCGTTTGCAATGCGGACGAAGGAGACCCCGGCGCTTTCATGGATCGCGCCGTGCTCGAAGGCGATCCCCATGCTGTTTTGGAAGGCATGTTGATCGGTGCCTATGCCATCGGCGCCGATCAGGGATATATCTATGTCAGAGAAGAATATCCCATTGCCATCGAACATTTAACCATTGCCATCGAACAGGCCATCGGCTTTGGATTATTGGGCGAAAACATCCTGGGAACTGGATTTAATTTCGCAATCGATTTAAAAAAAGGTGCCGGCGCTTTTGTGTGCGGCGAGGAAACCGCATTGATGGCGTCCATCGAAGGCCGGCGCGGTATGCCCAGAGCCCGACCGCCCTTTCCGGCCCAATCCGGAATTGATCAAAAACCAACCAACATCAACAATGTGGAAACCTGGGCAAACATTCCGCTGATCATTACCAACGGAGCGAAGTGGTATGGCCAGGTCGGAACGGACGATAGCAAGGGGACTAAAATATTTTCGTTGGCCGGTAAAGTGAACAATACCGGATTGGTGGAAGTTCCCATCGGCACCTCGATAAAGGATGTCGTCTTTGAGATCGGCGGTGGCATCCCCATGGGACGAGAATTTAAAGCAGTTCAGATGGGAGGTCCATCCGGTGGATGTGTACCGCCTCAGTACCTGAACATGCCCATTGATTACGACACACTGCAACGTATCGGGGCCATCATGGGATCGGGCGGAATGGTGGTGATGGATGAAAACAACTGTATGGTGGAAATCGCCCGCTTTTTCCTGAGCTTTACCCAGTCCGAGTCCTGCGGAAAGTGCGCCCCCTGTCGCATCGGGACGACCCAGCTTTTGGATATTCTCACCCGCATCACCCGGGGCGAAGGAAAGCTGTCGGATTTGGAAACCATCAAAGAGCTCGGTGAAACCGTCACCGAAGCCTCGCTTTGCGGCCTGGGTCAGACCTGTGCCAAACCGGCACTTTCCACCCTGAAATATTTTGCAAAAGAATATGAAGATCATCTTCTGGAACAGCGTTGTGCTGGCGCCACCTGCGATTCAATGGTAATCTCCGCTTGCCAGCATGCCTGCCCGGCAGGCATCGATGTCCCCAATTATGTGGCCGCCATTGCCGATGGTGAATATGAAAAGGCGGTGGAAATAATTAGAGAACGAAATCCCTTCCCTGCGGTTTGCGGCCGCATCTGCATCCATCCGTGTGAATATAAATGCCGGCGGGGTGAACTGGATGCACCGGTCGCCATTCGATCGCTGAAACGATTTGCATCGGAATGGTATTTTGAAAACATCGGTGCCAAACGCGAGCCTTTTGAGGTCACCCGAAAAGAGAAAGTGGCTGTCGTCGGCGCAGGACCGGCCGGTTTAACCTGCGCATATTTTTTGGCAAAAATGGGTTATAAAACAACGGTTTATGAATCCCAGCCACTGGGCGGCGGCATGCTGGGCATCGCCGTACCGGAGTTTCGACTGCCACGTGAGGTTATCGAGGAAGAAATCGAATACATCAAAAATTGCGGAGTTGATATTTTGTACGACTCCCCGATTGACGCCACCCACACGGTTAATGACCTTTTATCCGAAGGTTTCGGTGCCGTCTTTATTGCACCTGGCGCACAAGCCAGCATGCGGACCGGTATCCCCGGGGAGGAGAAAGATCTGGAGGGAGTGTATTATGGGCTCAAATTTTTAACCGATGTCAGAACCGGTGCACATATTCAATTGAAAGGAAAAGTCATCGTGATCGGTGGCGGCAATGTCGCCATCGATGCTGCAAGAACCGCACTGAGGGTTGGCGCCAGTGATGTTCAGATATTCTATCGCAGAACCCGGGAGGAAATGCCCGCCTGGGAAAAAGATATCGACGAAGCCCTTGAAGAAGGCATTGTTTTGAATCTTCACTGGGCACCCAAAAAAATTCTGCACCAGAATGGCAAAGTTACCGGAATGGAGTTTGTGCAAAGCCAAACGAAATATGATGACGACGGCCGCGCCCGACTCAGTGTGGATGATCAAAGCGTTCAACGCGTGGATGCCGAGGCCATCATTATGTCCATCGGGCAAGCTCCGGATGCTTCCTTTTTATCAAGAGACAGCCAGATCGAACGATCGTTGTGGGGCAGTCTGGAGGTGGACGAAAACACCCTGGCAACCAATATTCCCGGCATTTTTTCCGGGGGTGATTTTATTACCGGTCCCAGTACGGTCATTCAGGCAATCGCTTCGGGCAGAAGAGCGGCGATTGCCATCAATAAATACATCCAAGGAGATACCAGCCGTGTGGAGATCATCGATGAAAAAACGGCCATGCCGTCAGAAACCGGGCTGGCCCTGGAGGATGAAAGTGCGAAAGATCAGGAACGCGTATACATCGATCTCGAAAAACCGGAAGATCGGATAAAAGATTTCCGCGAGGTTGAAAAAGGATACGCAAAAAACGATGAGGCCCACCTGGAAGCGAAACGGTGCCTCAGATGCGATCTGGAAAGAGAGAGGAGAGAATTATGATCCGATCCATCACACAGAAGAAATCTGAAGAAGAAATAGATCGGCTTTTGAACGGATTAAACCGCATTTTTATTATCGGTTGCGGGACATGCACGACCCTGACCCGCACCGGTGGTGAGCCGGAAGTTCAGGAACTGAAAGAAAGTCTGTCTCAAAAAGGTAAATTGGTCACCGGAACCACGGTGGTGCCGGTAGCCTGCGACAATTTAACCCGCGAATTTCTGCTCGAATTCGGTGAGCAAATAGACCAGGCCAGCTGCCTGCTGATCACCAGCTGTGCCTTTGGCGTGCAGACCATCGCCCGCCAGTTGAAAAAAATGGTGGTGCCGGCTCTGGATACATTGTTTATTGGCAAAGAAGCGGCTTTTGGAACATTTGATGAAATCTGCACTCAGTGCGGCACCTGCATCATCGGCGAGACCGGTGGAATCTGCCCGGTGACCAACTGCCACAAGGGGCTGGTCAACGGTCCCTGCGGGGGAACCAACCACGGCAAATGCGAAATCGATGTCAACAAAGATTGCGTCTGGACGCTCATTTATGAACGGCTCAAGGAATTGGATGGACTGGATACCATGCGGAAATATCAAAAACCGCGCAATCACCAGGGAGAACCCAAGCCCGGCAAATTTAAGCTGCCTGCAGCTTAAATTTGGTTATTCGTTACTGGTTATTCGTTAATAGTTCATCTGAAACACTTATTCTGTCCACTAATAACAAATAACTGATAACCAACAACAGCATAGTGGGAGCGGCTTCCAGCCGCGATCCAGTATCGTAAGTAGGGTTGAGAAACGAAATCCGCCAATAATTTTATTTCGTGCTTTCCATCTTTCGTGTTTTTGTGATTAAAATTTTTTTTGGACAAAGAGAGGGTTTGAAAAATGCCTACTGCATTCAAAGAAGCATTGAAATCCGGAAAATTTGTCGTCACCAGCGAAGTTGCGCCACCCAAAGGGACCAATCTGGACAAATTTACGCACCACATCGAGCTTTTAAAAGACAAGGTCGACGCCATGAATGTGACCGATCATCAAAGCTCGGTCATGCGATATCCTTCGCTGGGTGGCTGTCTTCTGGTCAAGGAATCGGGCGGCGAGGTTATTTTGCAGATGACTTGCCGGGATCGCAACCGCCTGGCCTTGCAGGCCGATCTTCTCTTTGCTTCATCCAAAGGAATTCAAAATGTCCTGTGTCTCACCGGTGATTCGATCATTCTGGGAGATCATAAAGATGCCAAAAGCGTTTTTGACCTGGATTCCAGCCAGCTTTTGGAAACAATACGAATTTTAGAAAGCGGCAAGGACCTCGGAGGCAATGATCTGGATGGTGCGGTGTCGTTTTGCGCCGGTGCGATTGTCACCCCGGAGGCCGATCCCATCGAACCCCAATTGATAAAGTTCGAAAAGAAGATCGAAGCCGGTGCCGAATTTATTCAGACCCAGGCCGTTTATGACCTGGACAAGTTTAAAGAATTTATGGACTATGCCAGACAGTTTAATGCGAAGATTCTGGCCGGTATTATCCTGCTGACGTCGGCACCCATGGCGCGGTTCATGAACAAAAACATTGCCGGCGTGAGCGTACCCCAGGAACTGATTGACGAGATGGCCTCTGCCCCCAAGGGCCAGGCAATCACCAAAGGAATCGAGATTGCCGGCCGGATGATCAAACGTATCTATGAGGAAAAAATGTGCGACGGCGTCCACATTATGGCCATCGGCAAAGAGGAGCTGGTGCCGGATATCATGGCGGCCGCAGGAATTGTCTAAAGCATCAGGTTGATCGGCAAATTTCAAAATACAAGCACCGAATCTAATCATTCATTTCCTTGGTTTCAGGCCCTTTTTGGTTTCAGGTGTCGGGTGTCAGGTGTCAGCAAACTGCGGGCATAGGGCATGGCGCATAGCGCATAGCGCAGAAAAAAATTCGATACAGAGGCCTTGATGTTTCCAACGCCATGCGCTTTGCACTTAGCGCTATGCTATATACCCTGACACCTGACACCCGACACCCGACACCTGACACCTATAAATTCCTGTAAAGCTACATTTTCCTTGACAGCCGAACCATTTTCCTTATTAATAGTCTGCGCTTGATCCCAATGTCCCTAAATCTGCCTCAAAAGACCTCTCATTCCGACAACGAACGATGTCATAGGGTAAATTTCGCCATTGTAGAGGAAGTTGGTCAAATCTCATGTCTCAACAAACATTAAAACCAGATTATCATTTTCTTGAAGAGGTAGAAGCTGCCGGGCCATTTCAGGCAGGGGCCTGTTATCAGTGCCGCAAATGCACCAACGGCTGTCCGGTAACCTTTGCCATGGACCTCTATCCTGACGAGGTAATTCGTATGGTAATACTGGGGCAACGGGAAAGGGTATTGAATTGCGAAACGGTTTGGGTGTGCGCGGCCTGCGAAACATGCACCACACGGTGTCCGAATGATGTTAAAATTGCAGAGCTGATGGACCATCTCAAAGAAATGTCAATTCAAGCGGGTCTGCCGTCTCGCCAGCCCCAAATTTTAGCCTTACATGAAGCATTTCTGAAAAACATTAATAAATGGGGACGCCTTTATGAAACCAGCCTGCTTCCGGCTTATTTGCTTCAAAGCGGCGAACTTCGAAATAAATGGAAAGACGGGAGCTGGCAATACGACCTTAAACTGGGCCTTCAGATGCTCTCCAGGAAAAGATTACCATTGTTACCCAAACCGGTTAAAGCCAGGAAAGAAGTTCGTCAAATTTTAAAACGAAGCAAACCACGGGCATAGGGCATGGGGCATGGCGCATAGGGTTAAAAAATAAAAAACGACATTGGTCTTGGCGTTTTCAACGCCATGTGCATTGCGTTTTGCCCTATGCTTAACCAGTAACCAGAAGCCAGCAACCAGAGACCAGCTTGAACGCTGAAGGTAGAACCCAAAAAAACGAGCACGAGAACCAACGTACTATGAAAGTAGCTTACTATCCAGGCTGCTCACTGCAGGCCACCGCAAAAGACTATGCCGAATCCATATTGGAGATCTGCTCCAGCTTAAACATCCAGCTGGATGAAATCCCTGACTGGAATTGTTGCGGTGCAACCGCGGCCCACAGCATCGATCATCGTGCAAGCATCGAGCTGGCCGGACGGACCCTGAACCAGGCCGCAAAACTGCCCCATGCGGACATGCTGGTCCCCTGCCCTATGTGTTTTAATCGTTTAAAAACGGCCGTCTGGACGTTGCAGGGAGATCATCCGGAACGCTATGCCATTGAATTGGATGCGCCAATCCCTCAGATCTGGGATCTTGCCGAATTTTTTGCCACCGAAAAGATGCTGGAGGCGACTGCCAAACATTTAAAAAAACCCCTCAGCGGCTTAAAGGTCGTTTGTTATTACGGATGCATGGCCAATCGGCCGCCTGAGATCACAGGAGCCGATGACTTTGAAGACCCACACGCATTGGATAGAATTGTCGAAAACCTCGGCGCCGAGGCCATTGCCTGGCCCTTTAAAACCGACTGCTGTGGTGCCAGCCAGGTGCTGTCTCGGCCGGATATCGTCTCTCACTTAGTGGGAAAACTCTTAGATATGGCTCGGCGGGTCGGTGCCCGGGCCATGGTTGTTTCCTGTCAGCTTTGCCAGGCAAATCTTGACATGTATCAGGAAAAAATTCAGAACGGCCAGGGAAATCGTTTTCCGATACCCGTATATTATTTTACAGAGCTAATCGGGCTTGCTTGCGGTCTAAAGGACGTCAAAAAATGGCTCTCATGCCACATTACAGATCCTTTTTCCCTTCTGAAAGAGCTGGGGCTCTGGAATAACTGATGAATCAAAGCCACCTCATACGACAGATAGATAAAATTGGATCCATCACCATTGTGGGCGGCGGAATCGCAGGCATCCAGACAGCCCTGGATATCGCCAACTCCGACTTCAAGGTCTACCTTATCGAAGAAAAGCCAAATGTTGGCGGTGCCATGGCCCAGCTCGACAAGACCTTTCCCACCAACGATTGTTCTTCGTGCATGATGGGCCCCAAACTGGCAAAATTGTCCGCTCATCCGAATATTGAGATTCTGGCCTATACCGATGTACTCGATGTGGGTGGCGAAGCGGGCCGCTTTCAGTTGAAGCTCAAAAAAAAGGCCCGCGCCGTAAATGCAGAAAGATGCGTGGCCTGCAATATCTGCGCTGAAAAGTGCCCGGTGAAGGTGTCCGATCCTTTCAATTTAAATTTGAACCAGCGCAAGGCAATTTATATCCCTTACCCCCAGGCGGTGCCCCTCGTATACACGATCGACAAAGATCATTGCCGGTATTTCAAAAATGGTAAATGTCGCATTTGCGAAAAGCTGTGCAATAACAACGCCATCTTTTTTGATCAGAAAGACGAAATCACAACGCTGGAAACGGGTGCGGTGATCCTGGCCGGAGGTTTTGAACCCTTTGATGCCCGCCGAAAAGGAGAATATGGCTACGGGCGTTGGCCCAATGTTATCACCAGCCTGGAATACGAGCGCATCCTGTCTGCCGCGGGCCCTTACCAGGGGAACATCCTGCGCCCTTCTGACGGCGAGCCGCCTCGCCGCGTTGCCTGGATTCAATGCGTCGGTTCCCGGGATAGCCATATGGGTCAGACGTATTGCTCTTCAGTTTGCTGCATGTCCGCTACCAAGCAGGCCATGATCACCAGAGAACACAGCTCCAACATCGATACCACCATTTTTCACATCGATATCAGGGCCCACGGCAAGGGCTTCGACCGCTTTTATGAGCGGTCCCAATCAGAAAATGCGGTCCGCTATGTGCGCTCCATGATCTCCAGAGTCATTCCAAATCCCGAAAATGATACCCTGAGCATATGCTATGCCGAACCGGATCATCGCATTCAGGAAGACGTCTATGATCTGGTGGTTCTTTCGGTCGGACTTTGCCCCAATACTTCCTTCGTGCAACTGGCCGAACGAATCGGCATCCAATTAGATATACACGGTTTTTGCGCTTCAGACCCGCTGGATGTGGTGGCATCATCCAGGCCGGGCATCTACGTCTGCGGTGTGGCGCAAAGCCCTAAGGATATTCCGGACTCCGTGCAACAGGCCAGCAGCGCGGCAGCCCATGCCACGGCTTTACTGGCCGATTCAAGAGGTTCGCTGGTTGCGGCTCCAGAAATCCCTGCGGAACGCAATGTGAGCAATGAAGTGCCTCGTATCGGTGTATTTGTCTGCCATTGCGGCATCAATATCGCCGGGATCGTCAATGTGGAGGAGGTTGCCGATGATGCCGGCTCACTTCCCAATGTGGTCTATGCCACCGATTGCATGTTTGCCTGCTCCACCGATCAGCTGCAGGAAATAAAAAATGCCATCAACTCCCATAACCTCAATCGCGTCGTGGTGGCGTCGTGTACGCCCCGAACCCATGAACCGCTCTTCCGAAATACTTTACGTGAAGCCGGTCTCAATCCCTATCTTTTTGAGCTGGCCAACATTCGCGAACAGGACGCATGGGTTCATCAATCCGAACCGGAGGCGGCAACCGAAAAGGCCAAAAGACTCGTGCGCATGTCGGTTGCACGGGCGAGTTTGCTGGAGCCACTTTATGAGACGCCCTATGAGGTGATTCAGCGCGCGCTGGTCATCGGCGGCGGGCTGGCCGGTCTCACCGCAGCCCTATCTTTTGCCGAGCAAGGATTTGAGACCACGCTGGTGGAACGCACCGACGAATTAGGCGGCAATGCCCGCACCCTTTATTATACGGAAGACGGCGCCTATCCCTCGCAGACCGTTGAAGATCTTATTCAAAAAGTGGAAACCCATTCCTTGATCACCGTGCTCACAGAGACAGAATTGCGATCCATTGCCGGAAGTTGCGGTAATTTTAGTTCAACGGTTTCGGTCAAAGGCCAATCACAGACCCTATCCCACGGCGTTGTGGTTGTGGCAACCGGGGGACAGGAGTACCAACCCTCGGAATATCTTTACGGTCAACACCCCCGCGTGATGACCCAGAAAGAATTTGAAACCCTGCTGGTTTCAAACCCCGAAAAGGTTAAACAGCTGCAAGGCATTGTCATGATTCAATGTGTCGGTTCCCGTGAACCGGAACACCTCTATTGCAGCCGGGTGTGCTGCACGGCGGCCATTAAAAATAGTTTAAAGCTAAAGTCAATCCACCCGAACGCTCAAATCTCCGTTCTGTACCGCGACATTCGAACCTTTGGCCTCAGGGAGACTTATTATTTAGAGGCGCGCCAAAAGGGCGTGCGTTTTTACCGATACGAAAGAGACCGCAAACCACAGGTTGACCGCCGGGGCGACTCCCTGGACATCTCCGTTTTTGACGCACAGCTGCAAACACCGGTGCAACTTGAGGCGGATCTGCTGGTGTTGAGTGCCGCCATCCGCCCCCGGGAGGAAGGCAAGCAGCTTGCCGAAACCATGCGTCTTGACCTGGATGAGGATGGTTTTTTGATGGAAGCCCATCCTAAACTGCGACCCCTTGATGCTGCCAGCCCCGGTGTTTACCTGTGTGGCCTGGCCCAGGGTCCCAAATTTGCCAGTGAAGCCATCGTACAGGCCCGTGGCGCGGTCTCCCGGGCTGTTACGGTACTTTCCAAAAATGAAATTGTGGCCGAAGGCATGATCAATCGGGTGGATGCCGGCCTGTGCCGGGCCTGCGGGGAGTGCGAAAACGCCTGTTGTTTCGAGGCCATCAAGGTTACGGAGCAAACGCCGGGTCGCAAACTGGCCGTGGTAACGGAGGCGCTGTGCACCGGATGCGGCATTTGCAATGTCGCCTGCCCCACCGGTGCGGCGTCATTGTCTCATTTCAAAGATTCGCAGATCAACGAGATGATCAAATAATCCGGTATTGATTGAATGAGACATTCAATTGAATATTGAAGATTGAAGATTTAATATTCAAAAAACTTTCAAAGATTGAATACATCTTACAATGAATATTGAAGATTGTATATTGAATATTTAAAAACCATTTTGAATGAAAATTAAATGATTTGCTGTTGAGAAAATGGATAGGGAGGAGTTGATAAAAAAGGCAGAATTCCATAAATATTCAATCTTGATGGTTTCGTAAAAAGTCCAATAGTTCCCTCTCCCTTGACGGGAGAGGGCCAGGGTGAGGGTGAATAAAATGGAATTTCAGCCATTTATATCCCCCTCCTCTTGATCCCCTCCCACCAGGGGAGGGGAAATCTCACTTTTTACGAAAGCGTCAATCTTAAAAAAGGAATCAACGTGTCCTCTATCGAGCAACCCAACATCTTGGCCTTCGTATGCAACTGGTGCGCATATGCCGGGGCCGATCTGGCCGGAGTGTCCCGTATACAATACCCGAGCAATGTGCGTTTGATCCGCTTAATGTGCACCGGCAGGGTGAATCACGGCTTTTTACTCAGGGCTTTTCTGAAAGGGGCCGACGGCATCCTGGTATCCGGCTGACACATCGGCGACTGCCATTACCTGGAAGGTAATGTTCGATGCCAAGCGGTAATCGAAGAAACCTGGGAGATTCTCAATCTGCTGGGCATAGATGAGCGCCGCCTGCGGTTGAAATGGATTTCAGCTTCCGAAGGCGCAGCGTTTGCCGAAGAAATACGGGATTTTGTCAAATCAC
>JASFPE010000119.1:0-12269 GCA_050116155.1 Desulfobacterales bacterium | reverse complement strand
GCACTGGCTGCCATAGAAGAAATAAAACGATATGGTTTCGTGAAAAACTTTCTGGAATTTAGATTAGAAAAAAGGGACGGTGATCACGTTTGGGTGGAGACAGATAGCTCTTTAATTTACCAGAACGAACATCCGTATGCGATATTGGGAGTCGCACGGGACATTACCGAACGCAAGGTAGCGGAAAAGGCTTTAAGAGAAAGCGAATCCAGGTATAAGCAAACTATTGAACATGCACCAACAGGAATCTATGAAATTGACATCGTCAATTCGAAATTTACCAGAGTCAATGACATCATGTGCCAGGTCACAGGCTATGACCGTAAGGAATTCCTTTCGATGGATCCTATGATGTTGCTGGCAGAAGAAAGCAAGCCGCAACTGATCGACAGAGCCACAAAAGTATTGGCTGGAGAAAATATCCTCGACACATCAGAATATAAAATACGAACGAAAGATGGCCGAGAGCTTTGGGTTTTGGCCAGTACTAAAATACATTACGAAAATGGCAAACCCTTACGCGCCAGTACCGTAACTTCTGATATAACTCAGCGCAAGCAAGCAGAAGAAGCACTGCGGCAAAGTGAAGCGCGCTATGAATTAGCCACCCGTGCCGCACAGGTCGGTGTATGGGATTGGAACATGCAAACCAACGAATTTCACCTGGATCCAAACGTGAAAGCGATTCTAGGTTATAGCGATGAGGAAATCCCAAACGATATAGAGATCTGGTCCAATTACGTTCATCCGGATGACAAAAAGGCTGTTATGGATGCTTTTCAAGCGCACATCGATGGCAAAACACCCGAGTTTGTTTTCGAGCATCGCATGCCGCACAAAGATGGTTCAATACGTTGGATTCTGGCCCGCGGAACTGCCATCCGCAACGCCCAGGGCACTCCAATCCGCGTAATCGGCACCGACACCGACATCACAAGGCTCAAGCAGGCGGAAAAGGCGCTTAGAAAGTCTTACGATGAATTGGAACAACGGGTGGCAGATCGTACGGTCGAATTGGCTAAAACAAATGAACAACTCAAAAAAGAAATCGAAGAACGTAAACAGACCGAACTTTCACTGAAAAATAGAGAAAAAGAGCTAAAAAACAAAACACTGAGCCTCAAAGAATTAAATACCGCATTGAAAGTTTTGCTGGAGCAACGAGAGACCGATAAAGCCGAGCTTGAAGAAAGGGTGCTGCTAAACATCAATGAACTGATTTTACCCTATTTGGAAAAATTAAAAACAAAAGATTTGAGGGATAAACAAAAAGCCTATGTTGACATTATTTATTCAAACCTAAATGACATTGTGTCACCCCTGATGCGCAGCCTTTCGGCCAAGCTAATTAAACTTTCACCCACTGAAATCCAGGTGATAAACCTGATAAAGCAGGGCAAAACAACAAAAGAGATCGCAGCAACGATGAATCTGGCAACAAGCACCATTGATTTTCATCGTAACAACATCAGAGGCAAATTCGGCATAAAAAATAAAAAAATAAACCTCACGTCCTATTTGTCCACCCTCTCATAATATTGGGTTTTTACCCATATTATGCCCATAATAATCCAATCTTGAACTCTTTAAATTTTGCAGGTAACTTTGATTGCAGTAACCCTATAAATCAGTATAAATCAGTGATCGAAAGAAGACCATGGACCTGGAAATAACCGTTCAAAATAAATATATTCTGGTAGAGCCCCCAAGAGGAATTAATTATTGGGAAATATTGGAAGGTATCGGCAGATTAATACATATGGATGGTTACCGAGAAAAAAACGTCATTTGGGAATTTCGGGACGGTCCGGTGATGTTACTATATGAGGACTTGTATAAAATAAAAAACATCATCAAAGAAAATTATCTAAAAAATGCCAAACGATACAAAACGGCCATCTTAGCCGAAACCGGGCTTCAATTGGGTATGGCCGATGAATTTGCCAAAATTGCCACCGATCTCGCGTGTGATATCAAGGTATTTTCCAGCAAGCGCTCTGCCGAAGAATGGATTAGTGATTAATTGATGAATACAATGGGAATCATTAAATTTTTTGCCAGTTTCGTATCTTTTGGCCTGCTGGGTGGATCCTCGTTGGCGATATACAGTGGCCTGTTGGTTGAAATATTCTATCCCCAGATATTTACTGAATTTTGGGGTGGATGGTGGGTGACATGGGTGACCATTGCTTTAATATTGTTTTTTATTAGAAATAAGGGAACCAACACTCTATTTGCAGGGCATTCGCACAGAATCTGAGGTCTCAAAAAAATAACAGTTGCCGCCCATAAATGAGGGATTTTTTCGATGAGCAAGGCCGCACAAGGGTTTTCGACAAGGCTGTACATATAGTACGCCGCAGACGAGAAACCCGCGGAGAACGCAGCTCATCGGAAAAATAACCATTTATGGGCGGCAACTAATGTTTGAATGAGCGCTGCCCGGTATACACCATGGTAGCACCAGCTTCGTTGCAGGCCTCGATCGACTGATAATCATTTGCGGAGCCCCCCGGCTGAACCACCGCGGATATTCCTTCCCTGAGGCCGACATCCACACCATCTCGAAAGGGAAAAAATGCATCGCTGACCATGGCGGCACCGATCAATCCCCCTTTTTCATCTGCCACCCGCTGACCAATCTCCGCCAGTTTGTCCTCATCCCTGAGATCATTGTAAGGTATGCCGTAGCTTTCAAAGCAGTAGCGATCGGCCAGTTTCCGATAGGCCTTATCCCTGGCGATTTCGGCAACTCCCACGCGGTCTTGTTCACCGGTGCCGATACCAACGGTAACCGAATCTTTGACATAGATCACCGAATTTGACGTAATCCCGGATTCCACCAGCCACCCAAACAGCATGTCCGCATATTCTTCTTGGGTTGGCTCACGGCTGATTTTATAAGATTTGCCTTTGTATTCGCATTGAGCAAGGTTGAGATCCCCTTTGGAACGCGCTGTGGGAACAAAGGACCACTGGGTAATAATACCCCCGTCAATCAAGCTTTTAAATTCGACGCATCTTTGGCCCACAAAGGCCTGCAGGCGATCAATATTGCCGATGCGAATAACCCTTAGATTCGTCTTCTTGGCAAAAATATCCATGACCCCTTCCTCGAAATCCGGGGCCACGACCACCTCGGCGTATTGTTGAGTGATCGCCTCAGCCGTCGCCTGATCCACCGGACGGTTAACGGCAATGCACCCGCCAAATGCCGCCACCCTATCGGCCATATTGGCCTTTACATATGCCTCAACCAATGAATCGGCACGCGCAACGCCACAGGGGTTATTATGCTTGACAATAACCACCGAAGGCCGATCCACGAAGTAGCGTAAAATGTTGAGCGAGTTGTCGGCATCCGTCAAATTGGTTTTGCCCGGATGCTTACCGGATTGCAACAATTCAATGTCCGATGCAAGGTATTGACCGGGCTGTAAGGTTTCGGTCTCACCCAAAATCAGGTTACCATTAACCAATCGGTAAAGAGCAGCTTCCTGACCCGGGTTTTCACCATACCGTAACCCCTTCTGAACGTTTTCAATTGTCCAGATCACCTTTTCATAAAAAAGGGTCTGACGCTTGTCATCGTCGTCAACGAAGCTGACCTCCATCTTCGATGGAAAATGATCATCCATGATGGTGCGATACATTTTTTTTAAATCTTCAGCCATCTCGCTTCTCCTTTTCAGATTTTTGGAACCCGGTTGGTTTTATAAGGGTTCAAGATTCAGAGGTTCAGGGTAAAAGGCGTTAGGTTTGAGGTCTGAGGTTTGAGGCAAAAACAGTGAGGCGCGTAGTTTAGGGTCTTGAAATCCCCAGATTCCTCAATTTTTATCCTTTAATTTTTTCCCTCTAACCTCCAACCTCTAACCTAGTGCATTCGCATGATAATTCTGAACTCTGAACCTGTGAACCCTGAATTTATGGCACTCAGAATGTATAACAACTGCTAACATTATCGGATGCTTTTGACATTAAAAACTCCGCTATGGTTCGATCGTAGGTGGCGGTATGCTGGAAAGCCTTTTGGGCCAAACGGAAACGCAGGTCTAAGGATACCGCCCCATTGTTATCCCTCAACTCGGAAAGAATGGTCGTATAATCGGTCGGATCGACGACCGAGGCGACCCGGATAAAATTCTTGGCAGATGCTCTGATCATACACGGACCACCAATATCAATATTGCCCCGGGCTTTTTCAACCGTAACATCCGGCTGTGCGATGGTTTCTTTGAACGGATACAAATTGACGACCACCATATCGATCGGCACGCTGTGGGTGCGTTGCAGATCTGCCTGGTGGGCATCGTTATAGGTTTCGGTCAGCAAGCCAAGATATATTTTAAAATCTAGGGTCTTGACGAGACCCCCCTGGGTTTCGGGCTGACCTGTGTAGTCAGATACCTGGGTTAAATATTGAGCGGCGGATTCTCCCAGTATCTCCTGGATGGCGTTAAATGTACCACCGGTGGAAAATAATCTAATTTCGGGGTTAAGGTTTATGAGCTCGGGGATAAACGTGTTCAAACCGCTTTTGTCAGAAACACTCACCAGCGCATGCTGAATTTTTACGAGACCATCTATTTTTTCGACAATGTTGATACTCATAATATTTACCTCTTTCCTTCATACTCTTCTAAAAATCGGTTAAAAAAGGTTTCCATAAACGCGTGCCGTTCGCGTGCCAGCTTCTGGCCCTCGGTTGTTAAAATTCGATCCTTTATTTTACTCAGCTTTACTTTGAATTCTCTGAACCCCGTATCATCTTGAGAATAGGGCTTGGCCTGCTCAATATCGATATCTGGATTGTGAAGACGGGCGCCAACTTCACCGGCAAAGAGATAGGCGCGTGCCACACCGACTGCCCCGATCGCATCGAGTTTGTCCGCATCAAAAAGCACCCTGGCCTCCGGTGTCTGGGGTTCGCAGCTACTTCGAAAACGGTGAGATTTTATGCAATGCATAATGTTTTGCTTTCGAACACCGGAAATAGGAAGTGGATCAACAATCGACTCCGCCATCTGAGCCCCCTTCTCTGCATGACAGATGGCACCGTTGGCTGTATCCTGGTCACTGCGACCAATATCATGAAGATAGGCGGCAATCAGCAATACCTCCATATCCACTGCTTCCGCCCGGCCGATACGTTCACATAGTCGACAGACCCGCAACGTATGCTCCCAATCGTGACTGCCATTGGCACCGTCAAAATAGGTTTTGGCAATTTGTTTTATACGATCGACCAGAGATTCGTGTCCGGACGGATTTGTGCTCTTCATACTTGGCTGGTTTTAGACGATGGTTGCTTCATTCGGTTTGAAGTGGTTTCAAAACCACTTCTCGAAAGATCCAGATTTGCAGCACCATACACCAGTTTACTTCAAACTTGCAATAGGTAAATTGGGCCCAATTAAATTCTTTATTCTGGACACTTGCGCAGGTGATATGATGCAACAACAAAATCAATTTAAATTCATTAAACTTATGATGAAAAATTGCCGATATTTGGATCAGGTCAATTATGGATCAAATAACACAAGATCAATATATTCAAATACGCAGTTCACAAACAAATTACTACAGAGAAGTACCTCTTTTTTATAAAACGACGAAAGATTCATATGCCTTATACAAGCCCTCGGGAGCTTTGATATCCGAGCTGCGCATCAGACAGAAAAAGCATCCGCGATTGTTTATCCGTCAAGAAGACCGTGTCCTGGCAATTCAAGAACTACAGAAGGGCTTTAATAAGCACATTGCTAAAAATATCAACTCCGGCAATGTGGTAGAGGTAAAATCAACACTCTGCAATCTGGTTGAAGAAACCTTATCTGAACCCAGAAGCGGGACCCTCAAAGCGCTACCAGAAACAGTCGATCTGCTTGTATCAGGATATTCTAAACAGCCTGATGTGATCCGAACTTTTGCCGCCATTTCATTAAAAGATTACACGACTGTCCTCCATTCGGTAAATGTAATGGCGCTGATGATTGGATTTTGTTTCCATGAAGAATTTTCTTTAAGTAAAACAAAAAGATTAGGGTTAAGTGCGTTACTGCATGATGTCGGCAAAACCAAAGTACCCACCGAAATTTTAAAAGCACCTCGCAAACTGACAGATAAAGAATTCGAAATCATGAAAAGTCATCCTAGAATTGGGAATGAAATCCTCAGACGCAAAGGCAACATTGGTGATGAAGTTGCTCTCGGTGCCCTCGAACATCACGAAAAACTGGATGGCAGTGGATATCCAAAGGGTATCATGAATTTATCATTTGTGGGCCAGCTTTTGGGGATTATTGACTGCTATGAAGCCCTTACCAATGAAGATCGGCCCTATCGAAGAGCCCGACACCCGCTGGACACTTTAAAACTAATAAAAAATGATGTCGAGGCCGGCAAATTTAGTCGTAAACTATTTGAAAAGTTCTGTTACAGCCTGATTTAAAGTCCGCCCACCCGGACACCCTCGGTGTTTATCTAATCTTGCGATTCAACATGGATTCGTTGTAAAATATATGGAGAGATCAATGAGTGCTAAAGTGGTCATATTGTTACTCGGTTTGGGAATTACGCTTTGCGGCTGTCAAACGATGGAGTACTATAGCCAGGCGATCGACGGGCAATTAAGCATCTTGATACGCCGACAATCCATCCCCGAGCTCCTGGCAGATAGCGAAACGCCTGAAAATCTTAAAACCCGTCTAGCGTATGTGCTTGAGGTACGGGATTTTGCCAAAAACGAGCTCCAGCTTCCAATCGGAAATAATTACCTGGATTATGTCGATATCCAGCGCCCCTATGTGGTATGGAATGTATTTGCGGCACCGGAATTCTCTCTGATTCCGAAAACCTGGTGTTATCCAGTGGCAGGGTGCGTTGCTTACCGCGGATATTTCTCTGAACAAAAAGCCCGCAAATATGCCGATAGCTTAGAAAAAGAAAATTATGATGTCTATATCGGCGGTGCGATTGCCTATTCCACCCTGGGTTGGTTTGATGATCCCGTGTTAAGTACGATTACCCATCTAAGCAAGCCGGAGTCCGCGGCCTTAATATTCCATGAGCTTGCCCACCAGTTGCTCTACATACCCGGTGATACAGCGTTTAATGAAAGTTTTGCGACGTTTGTTGAGCAAGAGGGTGTCCGGCGCTGGCTGATCACGCGGGGTGATTCGAATACCTATGAGGCCTTTTTAGTTAGATACCAACAACATCGACAATTTGTCGATCTTATCATGCGTTATCGTGACCGGCTGGATTCCCTTTACCAAAGCAATCAATTAGAATCAGAAAAAAGGGGGCAAAAGGCTGCCCTATTTAGCCAGTTGAAAAAGGATCATGATCGCCTCAACAAAGAATGGAACGGGACATCCCGTTATGAACCATGGTTACGCCATTCGCTAAATAATGCCAAACTGGTCAGCGTTTTGGCCTATCACGACTTCGTGCCGGTGTTTCGAGCCATCCTGAAAGAAAAAGATGGTGACCTGAAACAATTTTATGCGGAATGTCTGCGCCTGTCTCAAACCCCCATGGAGAAACGCCATCGGATTTTAGCCAATTATTCTCAGTGACCCTATGCATCGGGTTTATGGGCCGGGCAAGGTAGGTTTTTCTGACAGGATAATCGGTAGCGATCCTTTTAAAGGCATTCGAGCTTGACACATACGCTCTAATTATTTAATATTTTATTAAATAATTTAGGATATTTTTCGAAACGGAGACGCTTTCGGCTTTCATAATTTCGCTGCAGATCATTCAAGGCTTCCTCGGGCAGACAGGCTTTCGCAATCAAAATGAAATATCCAAAAATACCCCTGCATATATAATTTAAACAAATCATGGCTATTATTTGAATTAACTGATAAAATTACGGGTAAGATTAGGATCGTCAAATCAAATAACGCGATATGGTCATGGTGAGGCATTAAGGATTGAGTTAGATGTATAACAATTTTTTTGGATTTAAAGAAAAGCCGTTTAAACTGGTTCCAAACCCTGCGTATTTTTTCTTGAGCAAAGGCCATGAAGAAGCCCTTGCGCATTTGAACTACGCAATTTCTCAAGGAGACGGTTTTGTTCAAATTACCGGTGAGGTGGGAACGGGTAAAACTACTTTATGCCGCGCATTTCTCGAAAGCCTGGATAGCAATACAAAACCAGCCTATATTTTTAATCCCAAATTAGGCCCTAAACAATTGCTGATGGCCATTAACGATGAGTTCGGCATTAAATCCGACAGCGATACGACCAAAGAGCTCATTGACAACCTGAACGCATTTTTAATGCATAACAAGGCCAGGGGCAATCGCGTGATCCTGCTGGTCGACGAGGCCCAGAATCTTTCCAAAAATGTGCTGGAACAACTCAGGCTACTGTCGAATCTGGAAACCAACCAAGACAAACTGTTACAGATAATCCTCGTCGGTCAACCCGAACTGGCAGAGATGCTGGAATCTCGTGAACTCAGACAGATCGGTCAACGCATTACCCTAAGTTATTATCTGACACCGCTGAGCTTTAGTGAAACCAAAGAATATATTCAATACCGTATCAATATTGCCGCCCAACGAAAGGGAATCAAATTTGATCGGTCAGCCTATCGCTATATTTTTAAATTTTCCAAAGGCATACCGCGTTTGATCAATATTGTGTGCGACCGTGCACTTCTGACCGCATTTGTACTGAATCAGCATAAAATCACGGGCAATATATTAAAGGCGTCTATCCAGGAATTATCCGGCCGCGGTGCAACCCGCAGCTATGGGTTTGCCAATGCGACAAAGGCGCTTTTCCTCATATGCCTTATAGCCCTTGGCCTGCTGGTTGCCATCTATCACCAACCGTTGATGAATAAACTTCATCCCCTTTTGAATACGCAAGGCGTCAACAAAGCCGGCACCTTGAGTTCACTTGAACCTGAGATGAAAATGTTAAAGCCGGTTGCCGATTTTCCAAATCGGTCGGAAACCAAGACAAAACCGGCTGCTGCGAATCCCTTGAAGAAGAGCACCAGCGTGGATTTAGCAGATTATTTGATAAATATGGATATTTTATCATCCAGATATCCAGCCTTCAAATATGCCATGGATCTCTGGAATGTCCGCATCGAAGACAACGCCTATCTAAACAGTATCGAGGATGATCAATCCTTTTTCCGACTGTCAGCCAAACCCAGCGGACTTTCCATCCACCGGGTCGAGGCGGATATTGATCTGCTAACGAACTTGAATCTGCCGGCAGTCCTTGAATTTTATCCACCTGGCAGCACATCTCCGGGATTTCTCACGTTGAGTGAGATTGACGGTAATCACATCGAATTGGGCGGTGCCGGTGACGACATTCGGGTTGTAACGGATTTAAAAGAATTAGAATTCTACTGGTCAGGAGTTGCCTATATCCCTTGGAAAAACTTTTTATCGATTTGGGGGACCATACCCAAACATGCGTATAAAGATTCTATTATCACGCTGAAACTGCTATTACACGACCTTGGATTTACAGATTTTGAAATCAACGCTGACTATGATGACCTAACCCAGAGCGCGATCGAGAAAATTCAAGCCAAATACGGTGTTCCCGTCGACGGTTTTGTGGGTCCTTTAACCAAAATCATTCTCTATCGCGAAAAAAAATCCTTTGATATGCCCCAGCTGGTCAAGCAATAGATTCGGTTTCAGGATTCAAGGTTCAGGGTTCAGGGTTTAAGCAAAATTAAGGGCGTTAGGCTAGAGGACTGAGGTTTGAGGCAAAAAATGAGCGAAGTATGGCTCAGGGTTTTGAAATCCCTCAATTCCTCAATTTTTATCCTCTAATTTTCTTCCTCCAACCTCCAACCTAACGCATTCGTATGATAACCCTGACACCGGAAACTTACTTATGCAGTCTGAACGCCTAAGAAGTAAAGGTATTTTGAATTTTGAGTTCAATATTAAGGGCCTTAAAAAAAATCGAAAAAACTGCTCCACGGCCTGAAGAATCCCAGCCCTGGCCAAGACCCATAGATACGAAAAAAGCGGTCAATTCGCGGGTTAAAACAAGCTGGCTCTTTAATAAATTAATATCCATCGTTATTATCATAATGATCATCGTGGCAATGGCATGGCTTGCCTTTAGCCAAAAGGATCTCTTCAAAGCCAAACTGTTTCCCGACAACTCTCAAGGCATATCTCAACAACAAGGCACATCATCAAAATCAAAGGCGAAGGTATATCAAGCTAAAATAGAAAAGAAAGGATTGAAATCAGAACCGGGGGCTCAAAGGCCTTCAGCTCTGCAGGACAAGCCGTCCGCCAAGCCGTCTTTCAGAAAAAAATCATTGAAATTCAGCTCCCATCGCTCGGTGTCCGATCAACTGCCAACGGGCAAGACGCATGTACCGCAGGCAGGGATGGATCCATCACCTGCCGAAACATCCAATCCGTTGCAGAATACAAAGCTCCCGCAACAGTTAAACCAGCAATCCAGGCTAAACGTTTCACCCCAGGTTTCAGCAAAAAAATCAAGACCAACGATGGCGCCATCCCGAAAAACAAATAGGTCACCATCAAAAGACCCTTATGCCGGGCTGCCACGTTTCAGCGATTCTAAATTGAAGTTGCAAGCAATTGCGTGGGCACATGAAGCTTCCCAGCGTCTGGCGGTGATCAATAATCGTATTGTTCGTGAAGGCGATTCGGTAGATGGATATACCATTGTCCAAATTCGCTTTGAAGATGTCATCGTAAACGATGGAACCGGATCATGGCGCCTGGAATTCAGTTTAGCAAAATAAATAGTTGGTTTGGTTTTTTCTTTGGAAACGCAAAAAATTTAAAAATATATAATAATTACAAATGTTTAAAAATATTTTTTCTGCTAGCCACACCTGGTGTGTTATCTTTGCCGTCCTGCTTCTGGGCAGTATGATGCTGAATATCTATCCGTTGCAATCCCTGGAATATAAGGCCTATGACATTATGGCACGCCTGCGGCTGCAGCAAGCCGGCAAAGCGGTCGTCATCGTGGCCATTGATGAAAAAAGCATTAAAGATTTCGGTGGCTGGCCCTGGCCACGGGCAGTCATTGCTCAGATGATCTGGCGGCTCACCGGGTATGGCGCCCAGACCCTCGGCATTAATCTTCTATATTCCACCGTCGAGGTAAATGCCGGTCTCGAAGAAATTCAAAAAATCAGAAGTTCACTTCCGAAAAAGCTGGTCAGGGCGAAAAAAAGACCGCTGAAAGATACCCTCAAGGCGTTGCGTCAGGCAGAAAACCGGCTAAATCTGGACTATCAACTGAGTGCTGCCGTGAAAAAGGCCCGCAATGTGGTATTGCCCTTAAGATTTGTCATCGACCCTGCCGAAAGTGAACCGACAACGAAAGCCAGCGAATGGTTGCGCCTGAATTCAGTTGATTTGCTCGGGCGCCACGGTAACCGCAAAGGGTTTGGCATACCATCGGAAATCGTGCCCGGACATCTCAAAACGGCATCGATAACCGCCAGCTCCGTGTTTCAACCGTTTTCCGAATTATCGACCAAGGCCGGTGGTATGGGACATATCAATCTGATTCCGGACAATGACAATGTTGTTCGCAAAATACCGCTGATCATTCGTTACCAGCAGCGAGACTTTCTGTCATTTGCGCTGCTGGTGGGCGCCAAACATTTTTTTAATATGCCCCGCGAAGATTTTGATAAGGATCTCAAACCGTCAGAGATCGGATTGCAGCTCCGGCATTTGCAGATTCCAACGGAATACAATTATCAAATGTATATCGATTACGGAAATCAAAATGAAAACATCCGAAAATATTCCTTCAGTGAGGTTTTCAACGGGAATATTCCCGCAGAAGCTTTTCGAAATAAAGTCGTATTAATTGGCGTCACCGCCAGAGGATTATCGCCGAATTATAAAATTGCCTCTCATTCCAGCCTCTCCGAAATCGAAATCCTCGCCAGTGCTATTGAGAATCTCATCAATCAAAGATATATATCCAGGCCCCCGTGGTCTATGGCCACTGAAGCACTGGTATTGCTTTATTTTTTGTTTTTTCTGGTCCTGGTGATTCCGAAAGTAAACCAGCGCACCGGCATGCTGATTCTCGGCGTATTTTTGATCACCTGGGTCGGAACCATCGGGCTGATCTTCTTAAAATATGGCTACTGGCTTCAGGTTACGGCCCCCATTTTACTGTCTATCGTAGGTTTTGGCCTTGCGCGGCACCACCGATTATCTTCAGAGAAACAAAAAGAACAGATTGAGCTGAATAAGTCGTTG
>JASFPE010000118.1:0-12473 GCA_050116155.1 Desulfobacterales bacterium | reverse complement strand
CTCAAGGCATGGGATCGGGCCGTCGCCGATATCAATGCAAATCCCGAATCGTACCGCGAATTGTTGCTCAAAAAAATCAGGGTCCCCAAAAATGTCCAACAGACATACAAGATCCCTCCCTATCCGCACCGTGAGATCCCCAGTGCCGGGCAATGGGAAGACGTCATGACCTGGATGGTCTCCAAAGGTCTGCTGGATTCAGCGGTGCCATATAAAGATTCTGTTACGAGTGATTATCTTCCGCGATGATAGAGATCAAAGATCTAACATTCGCTTACAGCGGTCGCCCGCCGATATTCGAAGGGTTTAACTGGCGTATCGACCGCGGTGAGGCTTGGTCGGTGATTGGACCCTCCGGTTGTGGAAAGACAACGCTGCTCTATTTGCTGGCCGGATTACGTCGTCCATTATCCGGTGATATACGCATCGACGATACCACAGTTATGCGTCCACGACCTCGCAGTGGGCTGGTGTTGCAAGATCACGGCCTGTTGCCATGGTCCACCGTGCATGAAAATGCAAGGTTGGGACTTAATATCTGGGAATTTTACGGGTCGGACGGAAAGCATGCACCGACCGATATGCAGATAGAAAAGGCACAGGCGGACCAACGTGTGAATTATTGGCTCAGTAAACTGGGAATCGACCACCTCCAGGATCAATATCCAGCCAAGCTGTCCAGAGGGCAGCGTCAAAGGACTGCCATTGCCAGAACCCTGGTCATGGAACCCGATTTGCTCTTACTGGATGAACCGTTTTCTGCCCTGGACGCGCCCACCCGTGAAGATTTAGAGAGTGTCATCACTGATCTGCATCACAAATCGAATCTCACCTACATCATTGTGACCCATGACATCGAGGTGGCGGTCGTCATGGGTCACAAAATTCTGGCCCTCAGTGAGGGGTTCAACCAGGCCCCCTATATCCTGGAAAATGAGTGCGCCGGAATCGTTGACAACCGCAATCATGAAGGCTTTCACCATAAATGTGACCAATTAAGAAAACTTCTCGGTAAACTGACATGAAGCGTGTGCTTAAACCTTCGTCTGCCGTTATCGGCTTCTTAATGTTTCTTTTGATTTGGCAGGTTTTGGCCTGGATCATTCGCCAGCCGATTATGCCCTCACCCATTGAGGTGCTGCCGCTTTTTATAACCTCCATTTTTGGTGATCTGGGGATTCATTTTCTGGCCAGCACCGGTCGTGTATTGGCGGCCATCTGTGCAGCGGTGATTACCGCGGTTCCCATCGGTTTAGGATTAGGCCAGCTGCCCAAACTGGATCGCATTTTTGCACCCCTGATCGCCATTGTTTATCCGATCCCCAAAATTGTCTTACTGCCGGTCATCTATGTCTTGATCGGCATTACGGATGTGTCTAAGATATTTTTAATTGCCCTGATCATTTTTTTTCAGATTCTGGTGGTCGTCCGGGATGAAGCGGCCAATCTGCACCCGGAATTGATTTTGTCGGTACGTTCGCTGGGCGCCGGTCGACGGGCGCTATTTCGATACGTATACTTTCCGGCCTCTCTGCCGGCTGTCTTAACGGCGCTGCGGGTATCCGTGGGCACTGCAATTGCCGTGCTATTCATTGTCGAACAATCCTTAACCACATATGGGTTGGGATATTATATCGTGGTGGAAGCCTACCAGGTGTTAAAATATCCGGAAATGTATACCGGGATTTTTGCCATGAGCATGCTGGGCCTGGTGCTCTATCTGGTGATTTATTATCTGGAGCTCAGGGTCTATCGGTACCAGGACAGCGAAAATATAAAATAAGCAGCTCATTAATCCACCACCTGCCTAAATTAGTTGATGATTTTATAATTACTAGTCCTTTTTTTGAATATCGAACCGCAGAACAAGGAACCGCAGAATATCGAAGTGAAAAATTTTAAATAATTTTTTTAAAAAACTTCTGCGGTTCGATATTCCTTGTTCGATATTCGATATTCCAAATTTGATGATTTCGCAAAAAGTCTCTATCCCGTCACTCCGGCGAAAGCCGGAGTCCAGAAGTCATAGAAATAACTGGATAGCGCTAAAGCTTCACTACGTGCCCGGCTTTCGCCGGTATGACAATAAATTGATTTTTTGACTTTTCTCGACTTCATCAAAGTTAAAAAAGGCAGGAGCCAATCACCTGAAAGCAAAAGTTTTTTACCGGGCTAATTGGGAGAAAAATTGAACCGAACTCATCCTCAGCATATCTCAAGAATCAGCGCCTGGATTTTGGCCATTCGCCCCCGCACGCTGCCGGCGGCGGTTGCTCCGGTGGTCGTGGGTTCTGCACTGGCATTTGCGCACCGCAGCTTTGCGTTTCTGCCGGCGGCGGCTGCATTGATGGTGGCCTTTTTTCTGCAAATCGCCGTTAACCTGGCAAATGATTATTTCGATTTTATGAAAGGAATCGATACCGATGATCGCCTGGGTCCCAGGCGGGTTACCCAAAGCGGATTGATTCCATCAGAACATGTAAAAATAGGCATCATCACGACTTTTGTTTTGGCTGCCGTACCGGGTCTATATCTTCTCAAAGCTGGTGGATGGCCGGTCCTGCTGATCGGCCTCGCGTGTGGTCTGGCGGTTCTTGCCTACAGCGGGGGTCCATACCCCCTGGCTTCCTATGGGCTCGGTGATTTGTTTGTGTTTATTTTCTTCGGGCTGATCGCTGTGGGGGGAACCTATTATGTACAAACCCTGCAGATGACCTTAATGTCCCTGCTGATGGGTGTGATTGTGGGGCTAATGATTACTGCCATTCTGGTGGTAAACAACCTGCGGGATATTCAAACCGATCGCCGTGCCGGCAAACACACCCTGGCGGTAACCATCGGCGAACGCGGCACCAGGATTGAATACAGCCTCCTGCATGCCGGTGCCTATGGGCTGACAATTGTCATCTGGCAATCTGAGCTGACCAATGGATTTATCCTCCTGCCGCTGCTGTCTTTGCCCTTGGCTGTTGCGCTAAACCGCACGATATGGATAAAATCCTCCGGAGAGATATTGAATCAAGCCCTGGCTCGAACCGTGCAACTGGCGCTGGTATTCAGCCTGTTGCTGTCCATCGGTCTGTTTCTCTCATAAAAATCAGGACAAAATCATACATTTTTGCGGATCCAGGTGCAGATAGAGTTCTTGTCCTTCTTCCTGCGGCAGATGATGCGAGGCCTGCGCTCTGATCATGGTGTCATTGACGCTGATGAAAAAGAAGAGAAAATTACCCAGGTAAGCCTTATGGGCAATGGTACCTTTGAACACATTCTCGGTGGCTTGAGGGGGTTCCGAAAATACTTCCACATCCTCGGGTCGTATGGATGCATATACTTTAGATCCTGGTGTTGTGGCCGCGTTGCCAGGCAGCTTGCACACCATCTTGTCGCTGAATTCGGTGTGCACGTACGCCTGATCCGTATCCTGAAAAACTTGGACGATCTCTCCAGGCAGAAAGTTCATGGTGCCGATGAAATCGGCGACAAATCTATTGGCGGGCTGTTTATATATCTCCTGTGCGGTACCGATTTGCACCACGTTGCCCGAATCCATGACGGCGATTCGATCCGAGATCACCATGGCCTCGGCCTGGTCGTGGGTGACGTAGACCGATGTGATGCCCATCCGTCTAACCAGGCTCTTGATTTCAAATCGCAACTCTTCTCTGAGCTTGGCATCCAGGTTGCTCAGGGGTTCATCCAATAGCAGTACTTTAGGATTTCCCACGAGCGCCCGTGCGAGTGCCACCCGCTGCTGCTGGCCACCACTCAGCTGGGATGGATATCTGTCTTCCAGTCCACTCAACCCCACCAATTCCAATACCTTTTGCGCTTTTTCATTGATTCTCTGTCTGGACATCTTCTGGATTTTCAAGCCGTAAACGATATTGCTGAAAACCTTCATATGCGGCCAAACGGCATAGTTCTGGAACACCATGCCGATCCCCCTTTTGGAAGGCTGGACGAATCCCTGCGAAAGCATGGGCTTGCCGTCAATAACGATGTCCCCCTCCTCCGGCTTCTCCAATCCGGCGATGCAGCGCAAGGTGGTTGTCTTTCCACAACCGCTGGGCCCAAGCAGCGTCAACATTTCTCCCTGGTTGACTTCAAGCTGTATGCGATTCACTGCCACCACATCCTTAAAGCGCTTGAACAGGTTTTGGATCTCTATAAATGCCATCGTTTTTTACTCCTTAAACAGTCGTTCCAAGGTTCCGCCAGACGCGGTTCCGGTGTCAGTCATCTGGCAGCTGTTTCATCTGTTTAATTGGTTTGATTGGTTTAATTCGTTCAATTGGTTCAGTTTAAACCAACCAATTCAACTAATGGAACAAATAAAACTAATCTAACAAGTCCTTGAACCCTGAACCTCTGAACCTTGAACCTCTGAACCTTTTAACCTTTAATCCTTTACTCCATGCCCCTAGCCCCCTGCCCTATGCTTTATATCCTGACACCTGACACCTGACACCTTAATTCTCACCAGCTCCCCAGGCGGCTTTGAGGACGCCCCCGCCGATTCTTGATATGATCAGCAACAAAATAAAGGTGATCACTATCATCAGAAACGCCATGGCGGCCGCGATGCCGAACTCCATGCCGCGGTGCCAGTTTAAATAGATGCCAATGGGCAAGGTTTCCCATCCTCCTTTATAGAGGAATACCGCGGTAGAAATCTCCTGAAACGCCATGATGAAAAACATCACCACGCCCACCAGCACCCCTTTGAGCAGCAACGGCAATGATATATTGAAAAAAGTCCTGACTTTACCGGCGCCCGATACCTCGGAGGCTTCCTCCAGCGAAGGATCCAGCTGCAAGTATGAGGAATGCGCCATCCGCAAAAAATACGGGAGCCGCCGTGCAAACAAGGCCAGGGGCATAATGATCCAATACTGGGCCAGGGGTATGCCTTTCCAAAATGCCAGCAGATAACTCACACCGATCGCGATACCCGGAAACGCCAGCATCAGTGTGATCACAAAATCGAGCGCATCTTTGCCCGGGACCCGCGTGCGGACAATAAGATAGGCGACCGGAAGCCCGAAGGTAATCCCGAAAATCAGGGCGATTCCGCTGAAAAGGAAGGAGTTTTTTATCAAACCCGGGCTTTCCAGCAGGATGAGTCTGAAATTTTCGAGGGTCCAATAGGTTGGAAATATTTCAAAGGTCCATCTTCTGGAAAAAGCGGCTAACCCCAGCACGATCGGAATGAGCAGGACCAGGATGGCGATAAAAACCATGTACACATACGCGCCCGATTTCACCCACACGCTGGGCTCGATCACTCTGCCTTCAGACGTTGTCCCTTTTGAGAGACCGGTATACTTTCTCTTCTCGACCCACCACCTGGCGAACAAAAAGAGGGAAATGCAGACGATGGAAGAAACGACCACCGCCACGATGCCCATGTACTTGCGGTGCATATCGGTAAAGTGATAGGAGATGTTGATATACGAAACCGATGGCAGAAAGTCTACCTGTCCCAAAATCAACGGCGTCAGCCAGTCCGTAAATGGCCACAAGAATACGAGGACGGCACCCGCCAGATAACTTGGCGTGCAAAGCGGCAAGGTGACGGTGAAAAATCTCCGAATACCGCTGGCTCCCTCGACCTCGGCGGCTTCCTCAAAGGAGGGGTCGATGTTGGTGAAACCGGCCGAAAGACCGAGGACAATAAACGGTAGCATGTGCAATGCTTGAATGAATACCAGCCCATGAAAACCATAGATGAAATTTACGGGTTTTTCGATCAGCCCAATTTCCATCAAGAGCAAGTTTACGGTCCCATATTTTCCGAAAAAAATGATAAACGCAAATACACCGGCAAAAGCGGGCAAAACAATCGGCAAAAGGATCAGAGCTGTGAAAATGGTCTTGCCCCGGTGCCGATACCTAGCCAGGATGTAAGCCAGGGGCACGCCGAACACGGTGGTCGTCACGAGCACCAGCGTGCTCAGAATCAGGGTATTTCCAAAGGTTTTAAGATAATACGCGTCCTTGAAAAATCCCAGGTAATTACCGATGCCCCAGCCGCCCGTTTCGGCGATTTTGAAGCTTTCCACCACCAGTATGGATAACGGATAAAGCACAAGAAAGGCAATCACCAACCACAGGAGTGTTGCCAGAGAGATACTGCCGCGTGACATGTC
The DNA here is from genome assembly GCA_050116155.1 of Desulfobacterales bacterium. GTDB lineage: Bacteria > Desulfobacterota > Desulfobacteria > Desulfobacterales > JAHEIW01. The sequence continues at coordinate 6,321 of JASFPE010000118.1, read as the reverse complement.
AGGTCCTTCGCTTTACAATAACATAGAAGTTATAAATTGTGGGAGCGGCTTCCAGCCGCGATCAGAGCCTCTTTAATACAAAGGCTATCGCGGCTGGAAGCCGCTCCCACAGATAAAGTGATTTAAAACATTGAAAATGAGTTCTTGATTAAACAGCATTAGCGTCCTCCTCCCCACAATGGGGGGAGGAGGAGATAATTCTTATACCAAATAAATGGTCCTACGCGGAAGCGTAAGACATCGAACAAGCTTTACGGCGAAACCAGCAGCGCGCGCGCCTTCGATGCCGCCAAGCGGGCTGCGGCATAGTTGCCATCTATCTCGAAGAGCTTTCGGGCTTCTTTTATTTTCGCATCTGCTTTGGCCACGTCCATCTTCTCGGCTTTGGCAGCGTCAATTTCTCCCTCAACTTCCTCGATCAGGAACAGGCTGCCTTTCAACTCGCCCCACTTGCGGTAGATTTCGTACTCATATTTCTTGTTGACTTCGTCCCATCTTTTTGTTGCAAGGTCCAGGTCGTATTCAATGAAGTCGACCTTTAGATCCCAGAACGAATCAACACCCAGTGCCTTTGTGGCGTGCTTGGCCATTTCGACGCCTTCTTTTTCCCATACAGAGAATTTAATGTCCGTATTGGCTGCGAAGTAACGACCCTCCAGCACGTATTTTTGTCCCTCCATGCTGAATAGCCAGTCCAGAAAGATCTTGCCGATCTTTTCGTTGGGTGCGCCCTTCAGCAAAGCAACTGCCTCCGGAACCAGGATGGTTTTTTCCGGAAGCAAATCACGAACCGGAAAGCCATCTTTGCGCGCGGCCATGGCGTTCATTTGCGGCTGCGCGATCCCGATGGGAACTTCGCCACGGGCAACGAGTTGCGTCGTATCCGTACTGCCGGTGGAGAAACGGGCGAGCTGCGCTGCTAATAATCTCAGATATTTCCAGGCCTCTTCTTCTCCAAATGCCTGCATGAGAATTTCAACGGTTTCATGCATGGTGCCGGAGGCATAGGGCAGCGTATGCACAATGTTGCCCCTGTAAATAGGGTTGAGCAGATCGTGCCATGTTTTGGGCGGCGGCAGCCTCAGCCTTTTTAAAACTTTTTCGTTGTAAAGATTGGTGACGATCCAGGGCGCGAAACAGGTCCATAAATCACCCTTATCCTTTACCTTCATGCCGTGCCAGTCGGCGGGAACCTTATCCCAACCTTTTGGGCGGTAAGGAATGATCAGTCCCTCCTGCTTTAAGACTTCATGTGCCGGAGCGCCGGCGCCCAGGAAAATGTCGGCATCTGGTTTGCCGCCCCATGCTCTGACTTTATCAAGGCAAACCGGCCATCCGCCCGGTCGCACGAACGTGATCTCCACATCCTTACCATAGGTCTTCTTATAATACTCCTTGAAACCCTTGTTTAGACTGGCAGACAACTCCTTGTAGACGGGACCGACCCAGCCGATTTTGTCCGCGGCCTGGGCCTGTGTCGAAAAAGTTGAAACAAGCAGTAGCGCCATTGACAGGATGGCAAATACAGTTATGGGTAAGGTTCTCTTTCTCATGTTGGCCTCCTTTCTGGTGATATTGTCACATTGGAAAACTGTGAATAAATTTTCGTTATCCACAAGCATCTCCTACCGTAAACTTTAAACGTTAAACGTTGCCTCCTTTCATACGTTTTTGGTTTTACAAATTGACATGGCAAATTAGTCTCAGCGGTTTAACTCTTTGGTAACATTGATCGTTATCGCGGATATGACACATATCAGTTAAATTAAGGGCAGCGAATGGAAAGATTTATAATATCGAAACATGATATAGTTAGTAATGGGAATCGGAAACTGAGTCAAGAAATAAATGCATTTTAGGAAAGTTATAATTTTGCTTAAATCAAAATTTATTCATTAAATAATTTTGTTTTATTAATTGACAATAATTTTTGCCAACAGTATAAATCAATCATCCCAAATAGATATAATTTGGATAAACTTCACAGAAAGGAGGTAAACATGACTCACAAAAAGTTATTTTTGGGAATCATTTCAATTGCCGTTTTCGTTCTGCTTTTGGGGCTTTCGAATCCAGCCACAGCAGCCGAATGCAAGCATCACGGTGATCTCGATAAACGCTATTGTGACGACAACGGAGATCTTCTGGCCGATACCCCGAAAGATTCGAGTCAATGGCTGGATCCGGACACGCTTATTTTCTCCTACACCGCGGTTGAAGATCCTTCGGTATATGAAAACGTTTTTGCCGAGCTGATGGACTATATTTCCAAGAAAACCGGAAAGCAGGTGAAGTGGTACGGGCCGGAGTCATATGCCGCCCAGGTTGAATCCATGCGTTCCGGTCGGCTACATATCTCCGGCTTTGCCGCCGGCGCTACCGTATACGGTGTCAACCTTGCCGGATTTCACCCACAGGCCATGATGGGCCTGAAGGACGGTAACTTCGGGGGATACCGCTTGCAGCTGATCACCCACAAGGATTCCGATATTAAAACCGTTCAAGATATAAAAGGGCGCAAGGTCGCGCACGTCACCCCTTCATCCAACTCGGGCAATCAGGCACCACGGGCCCTGTTCAAGGATATGGGGGTGGTACCAGACGTGGACTACAAGGTCATTTATTCAGGTAAGCACGACAACTCCATCATGGGAGTGGTGAACCGCGACTATGACGCCGCTCCGATTGCCTCCTCTGTGATGCAGCGTATGATAGCACGTGGGATGTTTGATGAATCGGAAGTGCGCATCATCTGGGAATCGGATAAATTTCCCGGTACGGCTTATGGCTGTGTCTACAATCTGGCCCCAAAACTGCAAGAGCAGGTGCGTGAGGCATTTTTGACCTTCGATTGGACCGGCACGGGACTGGAGAAAGACTTCGGGAAGCGCGATGAATGCTTCATTCCGGCCGACTACAAGGTGCACTGGAATGTGATCCGCACCATCCAGAAGGCCAACAACGTGGTTTACACCCAGGAGGCCCTGAAAGAATTGAAAGCTGGTAAAGCGAAAAAGAAGAAAAAGAAGTAACACTCAAGGCCATGCGACGGGTCGCCGCCTGCCGACTGGTTTCGGCGGCGATCCGACCCGCGAGATTTAAGATGCTTGAAATTATAGATCTTTCAAAAATCTATCCCACCGGGACAAAGGCACTGCAGGAAGTCAGCTTCGCGGTCGATGAACCCCTGGTGGTGACGATCATCGGCCCTTCCGGTGCCGGCAAAAGTACGCTCATCCGCTGCATCAATCGACTGGTTGAACCCAGCGCCGGAAAAGTGATGCTGGATGGTATTGACGTTCGGAGCTTGAACCGGCGTGAGCTGCGCAAAGTACGCCGGCGTATGGGGATGATTTTTCAGGAATACAACCTGGTGGAACGCCTGACGGTGATGGAAAATTTGCTCTCCGGCCGTCTGGGTTACGTTAATTTCTGGAAGACCTATCGTCGCAAGTTTCCCCCCAAAGATGTGGCGGCTGCCTTCGAGCTTCTTGAGCGCGTCGGACTCTCCGGCTATCAGGACACCCGGGCCGACGCATTGTCCGGTGGCGAACGGCAGCGGGTCGGGATATCCCGGGCACTGATGCAGCAGCCGGATCTTTTACTGGTGGATGAACCCACCGCAAGCCTCGATCCCAAAACCTCACGCCAGATCATGCGGCTGCTGGTGGAGCTTGCCCATGAACGCGGCACGCCGGCACTGGTCAACATCCATGACGTGGGGTTGGCTCAGTCGTTTGCCGACCGTATCATCGGTCTGGCTGAAGGTCAGATCGTCTTTGATGGCACCTCCCAACAGGTGACGGCCGATGTGCTAACTGAAATCTACGGCGAAGAAGACTGGAGCACAACCATCCGAAAGGTCGAGGAAGACGACGATCCAGATACAGAAAAGAAAGTCTCCAAGCGCAAAGACAGAATAACCCGGGAGACAGCCGCCGGATGAAAGCACCTGCCGAATCTCAGATTGGTGCAGAACTTCAATGGCACCGAATCCGATTAATTCAAAATCCACTGATACGAAACGGCCTGGCGTTGCTGGTGGTCGCCTACCTTTTTTGGTCCGTCGGCAGCCTTGAGCTCGAGTGGCAAAGGGTGGCCAACGGCCTGCCACGCGCCGTGAAAATGATCACCCGCATGGTGCCCCCGGATTTTGGACGCTGGCAATTGTTGATCAGGGGTGTGCTGGAAAGTGTCCAGATGGCGCTGGCCGCCAGCTTTCTGGGCATGATCGTAGCGGTGCCGCTGGGTATCTGTGGTGCCGGCAATCTCGTCCCCAGGCCGGTTTACCTGGTCGCCCGAACGTTCATCATTTTGTCCCGTACTTTCCACGAAATCATCGTGGCGATTCTATTTGTTAAGATTTTCGGATTTGGACCTCTGGCGGGGGTTTTAACACTCACCGTCGGCAGCACCAGCTTTATTTCGAAAATGCTGGCCGAGGATATCGAAAACATGACGTCGGGCCAACTCGAAGCCATACGCGCCACCGGCGCCAATTTCCCCAAACTCTTGATCTATTGTGTCTCACCCCAGGCATTGCCGCGCTATCTGGGTGTATCCATCTACCGACTGGACGCCAACATCCGGCACTCCACCGTGGTCGGGATTGTCGGTGCCGGAGGCATCGGCCAGGTTCTGGCTGCTTCCTTCAGTCGCTACGACTACGATTTCAGTCTGGCCATCCTGTTAACCATCATCGCACTAGTTTTTCTGGGTGAATTTTTCTCCAATTGGGTGCGAAGCAAACTAAGATGACGGTTAAGCAAAACATCCAAAAATACCCGGAGGTGTGGCGACGTTTCAGCCCACGCGAGACCCTGATTCGCTATGCCTGTTATCTGGCTGTCGTCTTTGTGGCGGTATGGTCGATCAGCAATCTGGATATCCCGTGGTTTTATTTTATCGATGCCCATGTGCAGGCCAAAGATTTGGCCGTCCGCATGTGGCCCCCCGATTGGGATTTCGTCGGCGAACTCATAAATCCACTGATTGAGACCATCCACATCGCAACACTCGGCACCTTGGTCACTATTTTGATTGCTTTTCCGGTGGCATTTCTGGCCGCACGCAATACCACATTTAATGCAATAACATGGTTTGTGGGACGGTTTATCTTAGTCGGCTCGCGTTCGGTCAACACCGTCGTATGGGGTCTTCTGTTTGTCGCTATCTTCGGACCCGGTCCGGTGGCGGGGATATGGGCGATTGCTTTCCGCTCAATAGGATTTATGGGCAAGCTTGTGGCCGAGGCCATCGAGGAGATCGATGAGGGCACGGTGGAGGCTATCGAAGCCACCGGGGCCTCTCGCCTGCAGGTGCTGTGGATGGGTATCTTACCCCAGGTACTGCCGGTTATTTATGGTACCACCGTATATCGCTGGGATATCAATATCCGGGAATCCACAGTACTCGGTTTTGTGGGCGCCGGCGGTATCGGCATCCTGCTCTATTCTTCTATCAACCAGTTTCTGTGGCAGGAGGTTGCGGTAATCCTGATTGCCGTATTCGGCGTGGTGCTCGTCAGTGAGTTTATTTCGGCCACCGTCCGCCAGCGCATAACTTAATCCAAAATTTTATAAGAAATTTTGGATTGTGAAACCCCGCTCTTGATATTTCAAGAGCGGGAAGATGACGGTTTTGAAACCAATTCTATTGCCAGCAAGCGCCGCCCCGGCCACCATAGCCAGGTCCCATGCCTCGGCCGTAAAATCCACGGTCCATTCCCCGGCCCATTCCCTGGCCTCCGTATCCATAACCTCTGCCGGAGAAATATTCTGGATTTTCCTTCTTCATTTTGATGTGCTGCTCAACGCGTTTTAAATCCAGCTGACCTTTCAACTCCGAAATCTCTTTCTGTAAATCAACTGCTTTCTTTACATCTGGATCTTTTTTGGCCAGCTCGGCTCTCAGCGCGAGTTTCTTTTGATAGAGGTTCGCCCTGAGCTCGCTGGTTTCTTCGAAAAACGCCTGACGTTCCTCGTTCAGTTTGGCGATTTCTTCATCACTCAAATTACCCTGATACTCAGGGCCGGCATAACCCCTCTGGGCCCATCCGGATCCCGGTCCACCGCAGTATCCACCGCCCCATCCACGGCCCCCGCCGGCAAATGAGGTGGCCGCATAGCCTACTATACCGATGATCGCTACGACAATGATGACTTTACTTAAATTTTTCATTTGAATACCTCCGCTTTCTGTTTTTTGTCCTTCATAATTATTTGAGGGGTCGGGGGTGTTTTATTCGTCATGCCCGCGAAGGCGGGCATCCAGTTCACTTGGTACCGACTTTTCTGGATTCCTGCTTTCGCAGGAATGACG
>JASFPE010000117.1:0-12511 GCA_050116155.1 Desulfobacterales bacterium | reverse complement strand
CATCGTCCGTGTGCCCCTCTATCAAGATGGTCTGGTCTTTTTTATCTTTTAACGAGTCCGCTAATTTGAGTAATACTTCTTGGCCTTTGGCTTGGATCTTCACACTGCCCGAAGAAAATAAAATTTTGTCTACAAATGTTACTTTTAATTTGCCTTCAATCTCTTCAATCTTGATATCCTTCTGGGCAATTTGATCCTTTAAACTGGTCTCAATTTCCTTGCGGGTTTCATCCAATTCCGAAATAACCTGTTCCTTTTCAGCGAGCTCTGCTTCTTTTTTCGCAAGCTCTTCCTTGAGGCTGTCTTCGATCTTACGTCGCAGCAATTCCAATTCTGTGATAGCCAGCTCTTTTTCAGTTACGGCCGTCTTCTCCTGACGCAGCTCGAACTTTAAATCCTCCAGGGTATTTAACAACGACATGTTTGTATCTTGCAATTTTTTATACCTGATCTGCAGGTCGGCCAGTTGCTTTTGCTCCGCTGCTAATTGCGCCTGGGTGGAGGAGTGTTGATTTTCAAGTGCGACGTATTTTTCCTTCGAAACACACGCCGATAAAAGGAAACACAGCATACATAGCAATGAAAACAAATTTTTTTTGTCCATAATAATCGTCCTTTCCATAAATACTAAATTTTACACTCCAAACCTTTAATCAACGTATCAGCAGCAGAATAAGGATCAATTTTGCGTTCTCTTAATTTGTCAAGAAGCGCTTCGTATGCCGCGAAGTCTTCCAAACTGGCAAAAATTTTATCGGCTGCCATTTCCATGACCAGACGTCTGAAAAATTGAAATTCACGATCCACGTTGTGTTCGTCGAATTTACCACTTTCTTTCAAAAACTTTCGATGCGCCCAGAAAGCATCGACAAGTTCGATAATTCCTTCGCCATTTATCGCTACGGTTCTAATTATCAGTGGTTCCCAGTCGTTATCATGTATAGCTCGCATCTCCAGCATAAGCCGAAGCTGATCGATAACATCATCAGCTCCGGGTTTATCTGCCTTGTTAACAACGAAAATATCTCCAATCTCAAGTAACCCGGCCTTCATTGTCTGGATCTCGTCTCCCATCCCCGGCAGACTCACCACCGCGGTGGTATGAACCGCTTCGGCCACCTCGACCTCGTCCTGCCCCACCCCGACGGTCTCAATCACAATAACATCTGAGCCCATGGCATCTAAAACCATAACCGTTTCTTTGGTGGTTTTGCTCAAGCCTCCCAAATGGCCGCGGGTGGCCATGGACCTGATAAATACGCCTTTGTCTTCCGCATGACGGCGCATTCTTATCCGGTCACCCAGCAACGCACCTCCGGAAATGGAACTCGAAGGGTCAACCGCTACCACACCGACTTTCAGACCCCTGCGGCGAAATTCGGCAATCACATGGGTCAACAGCGTCGATTTTCCAGCTCCCGGTGGTCCGGTGAGACCCAGAATAAATGCATTACCGGTATGCGGGTAAAGCGTCTTGAGGCATTGAACCCCTTCAGGTTCACCGTTTTCAAGCAGCCGTATTAAGCGGGCGGCAGCTAGCTGGTTCCCTTGTAATATTTTATCAGAATCACTCTTCATACAGATTGGTTGGGAGTACGAAACTACCTCTTTTTTTAGTCCACCGGGTAAAGCCAATCCTTGAAGCGGTCATCTTTGCCGGTGGCGATGTTTTCCATCAACGCTGCCATTTTTTGAGTCACCGGCCCGGGAACGTTTTCCAGTGTCCGGTCTTCGACCTTTCTTGCCGGCAAGACTTTAAACGGGCTGCTGGCAAAGAATATTTCTTCCGCCTCATAAATCAACTCGGGGAGGAACCGATCTTCCAGCACAGTTATACCTTCTATCCGAGCAGCTTCGAGTACAGATTTACGCGTAATGCTTTCGAGCACCGTGCCTAAAAACGGCGTCATGAGCTGGCCATTTTTGATCAAAAATACGGATTCGGTTCCACCCTCTGCGATAAAGCCCTGGGTATCCAGCAGAATGGCGTGCCCAAATCCGCGTTTTTCTGCATCTAATCGCGCCACCATGCCGTTGAGATAATTTGCGGCTGCTTTCGCCCGAATGGGAACCGTCTGGGGATCGAGCTTTCGCCATTTACTAATGCAGGCGGTTGTAGACTGTACCGCAGAAAAATCACCTTCCAAATCCATGGCAGGATCGATCGTGAAAATAGATACGGAAAGCGGCTCTTTCGGCGGTATTACCTCCACGGAAAACTGAGGGTAATAGCAGATAAGCTTGATAATGCCCTGTTTCAGCTCGTTCTTTCTGATGGTGCCCACAACGGCACTACAGAAATCATCAAGAGATAGAGATAATTCCATATCTAAAAGTGCTGCGGTGTTAAAGAGGCGTTTGATATGTTCCTGGAGTCTAAATACAACCGGACCATGATCGGTATCATGGAAACTGATAACCTCAAAAATGGCCGAACCGCGACCAAAGCTGTGACACATAATGTGGACCGTTGCATGATCCCAGGCAACAAAGTCGCCGTCTATAAAAACAATCCGATCGCTCAACATCTCCCCTCTCCTTTCATTGCATTTGCAAAGCATGAATTTAGAAGTGGTTTCAAATTTTAATTATTATCACTTTCTTCTAAAATATGTCAAACTCTCTAAAATTGCTGGAAATAATAGAAACGTATCAAAATGAATTTTAAAGAAGTTAACAATCATTTTAACCACCATTCATCCAGGTCCATGGTGAGAGACCAAAGCGCAGCCATTTAAAGCGAGTCAATATTACATCGGGAATATTTTTGCCGATGCGGCACATGAATAAATTTTCTGGCTTCAAACAGATATTCGGCTCATTTGTCTGATATATCTGAAATCCTTGCGGCTCAAATAACCTAATCAGCATACTGCGGTATTGCTGAGCCGTCTTTTCTGCCTCCTCCAGGTCCCAGGTCCATGAATACCCGACCATGTATGCGATTTTATCTTCAATTAGAGGATGGTCAACAACCATTTCAAGCATACTTGAAGCAATTTTTGCCGAACGCCAGTTTCTCGCAACTTCAATCGCTTTTACTTCCATCATGATGCGTGGCCCCAAACCAGACCACCGCTCGGCCGTATTGGGATAGGCTAACACACCAAACCCGATTATCGTCTCAGATTCAATCATGGCCAGAACAAGGTTTGCATCCGGCTGTTCGGCAATCTCCTCCAGGGTATCTCGCTTCGTATAAAGGGACTTGTAGTGGGCATATGTGCTAAATTGGTCATCAAGTCTATATTGACGAATCATGCTGGAAGTGCAAAAGGAACATATACGCACATCGCCATGGCGCGTTTTAAAATATTTTTCTTTTGAGAGAGCTTTTCTCATAAAAAGGCTCGGGTTTGAATAAAAGAAACACCCATATTTGAAGGAAATTCGGTACGACCTCTTTTTTCCACATCAATTATCAATGGGATAAAATGGGTGTCAAGCCAATTCATATCGGTTGAAAATCACAGCTTTTTTTTTCTTGACTAAACAGGCATGTAGCTAATATATAGCTATATCGTAATATGTCATAGCAGTGTTTTGCCTCAATTAGATAACTTACTGATAATCAAAAAAAAATTCAAGTAAAGGAGAGTATCAATGGCTGATTTAAGTTGGTTGCCAAGAGAATCCGGTCTAAAGGACCATTATTTGTGGGGAGATGAGCATTTTTCAGATCAGGCTCCCGGTATTATCTTCGAAAAGAAACCCGTCCTCGATCCGAAAGGAAACAAAATTGACGGCCTCTATTCCGCCTGGATCACGTTGAACAATCCCAAACAATACAATTCTTATACAACTGAAATGGTAAAGGGCGTGATTGCCGGTTTTCAACGGGCTTCAGCCGACACATCTGTGGTGACTGCGGTTTTCACCGCCGCCGGTGATAAAGCATTTTGCACCGGTGGAAACACCAAAGAATATGCCGAGTACTATTCAGGTCGGCCCAATGAATATGGTCACTACATGGACCTCTTTAACGCTATGGTGGACAGTATTTTGTCCTGCAAAAAACCCACCATCTGTCGGGTCAACGGTATGCGGGTTGCCGGCGGTCAGGAGATCGGAATGGCCTGTGATACCACCGTTGCCAGCGACTTAGCCATATTCGGCCAGGCAGGGCCGCGGCATGGGTCGGCACCGGACGGTGGCAGCAGTGATTTTCTACCCTGGATGCTTCCGATAGAGCTGGCCTTATGGAATTGCGTCTCCTGTGAAATGTGGAGCGCATATAAAATGAAGCATCTCGGCCTTATTTCGAAATGTCTCCCGGTCATTAAAGATAACGGCAAATGGGTGCGCAATCCTGCCGTCATCATCGACAGATATGTCGACGATGGTGAGATCGTTTTCGGTGAGTTTAAATCCGGTGAAGAAGCCAAAAAAGCGCGTGAATATGTGAAAAATGTTAGCACTGACTTCGAGCTGCTCGATGCTGAAGTGGACAAAATTATCTGGACCTACACCAACCTGTTTCCCGGCTGCCTCATTAAAAGCGTTGAAGGTATTCGGTTGAAAAAGAAATTTTTCTGGGATCAGACTAAGGTTATCAATCGTCACTGGCTTGCCGTCAACATGAACTTCGAGGCTTATCTCGGATTTAATGCATTCAACACCAAAAAAATCACCGGCCAGGACGTAATTGATTTTATAGAATATCGTAAACGCCAGGCACAGGGCGATGCCTTCGATGTTGAGTTTATGGCAGCGGTACTCGGCAAGCCGCAGGATTAGTTAATTCGTTGAATGGTCGATTCGTTAAGTAGTTAAATCGTTAAATGGTTGATTGGTTAAGTTGATTGGTTAAATGGTCAAAACGGAAGTTTTATTCCTTTTAAACTAATTAACCATTTAACGAAATCAGACCGGAGGGATGAAATGCTGTTAGAAGGAAAAAATGCTTTGGTTACCGGCGGCTCCCAGGGAATTGGAGCTGCGGCATCTCTGGAGTTGGCCCGCGAAGGCGCCAATATTTGTCTCACCTACCGTAAGCATGAAGCCGAAGCCAGGCAATATGCCGAAGAAATTCAGGCTATGGGTCGCAAGGCCTTGGCTGTTCAATGCGATATATCATCGTATGCCGATGCTGAAGGTGTTGTTAAAGCAGCCGTCGATGAATTCGGAGGATTGGATATCCTGGTCAACAATGCCGGTATGAACTGGGACGGGGTGTCCTGGAAAATGAGTGAAGAGCAGTGGGATCGCGTATTAGAGGTTAACTTAAAAGGCTATTTCAATTTTACCCGACATGTGGCGCCGATATTCAAAGAGCAGAAATCCGGAAAAATTATTAACATTACTTCGATAAACGGGCTGCGCGGGAAGTTTGGCCAAACCAATTACTCGGCTTCAAAGGCCGGCATCATCGGATTTACCAAAGCGCTGGCAAAAGAACTTGGTGGATTCGGAGTTAACGTCAATGCGGTAGCACCCGGATTAATTGAAACTGCGATGCTCAAAGAATCAGATGCAAGAGACAAGATTATCGATTTGGCCATGGGTGAGAGTGCCCTGAAACAGGTGGGCCAGCCGGAAGATTTGGGCTATTTAGTGGCGTTTTTGGCATCGGATAAAGCAAGGCATATTACCGGGGAAGTTATCAAGATAGATGGTGGTCAATACATCTAGAGTTGTTTTGTTAGTTAGTATCTAAAATTTAGTGTTTGGTGTTTTGTTGTGCTTTCCCCAAACAGCAGATACAAAACACCAAACACGAAACATAAAACACAAATATCGGAGATATTTATGAGTAAAGTTGCTATAATCGGCGTCGGTCAGAGTGCCTTTGTGAGATCTTATCCGGGCTCGATACGAGAGTTGGCCTTCGATGGATTTCAGGAGGCCATGCAGGATGCTCAGTTGACGACCGGGGATATCGATGCATCCGTGATCTGTTCTGCTCCGGAATATGATAAGCAACGTTCTCCGGCCGGTGTATTTGCCGAATACCTGGGCCTTAACCCGCAACCCACTTTCTATGTAGAAAGCCTTTGTTCTTCGAGCAGCACAGGCGTTCGGCTGGCCTATTCGCTGGTCAATTCAGGACTTCATGAGGTGGTGGCAGTTATCGGTTTTCAAAAAATGTCAGAAATTTCTTCATCTGAATCCCAGGAGCGAATGGGTCGAGGGGCAGACATCCAGTGGGAAAGTCCTTTTGGAACCATGATGCCGGCCTATTATGCCATGTTTGCGCGCGCGCACATGCAAACATACGGCACCACCCCGGAGGATCTGGCATTAATCCGCGTAAAAGCAGCCACTTACGGCCAGTTAAATGAAAAAGCAGTCTACCGTAAAGCCGTTACCTATGAAATGTTCACTGATCCGGAAAACCGTATGGCCGGGCCGGTGGCCAGTCCGCTGAGGGTCGGTGATTGCTGTGCCAATGCAGACGGAAGTTCGTGTATTATTGTCGCCAATGAGGAAAAGGCCAGGGCCCTGTGTAAAAAACCCGTATGGATTACCGGCATCGGTGCGGCCTCCGCCAGTGTCAATCTGGCCGGAAGAGATGTCTTCACCGGTTTAGCTGTCGCCCGGGAAGCCGGCAGGCAGGCGTATAAAATGGCTGGCATTACGGCCAAAGATATAGATGTCGCCGAAGTCCACGATTGCTTTACGATTGCCGAAATGATGGCATACGAAGATTTAGGCTTCGCCAAGCCGGGCGAAGGAAAAGAGCTCATTAAGGCCAAAGAGACCTATAAAGAAGGTAGTATCCCCGTTAATGTCGATGGTGGGTTGCTTTCCAAGGGCCATCCCATCGGCGCTACGGGTGGTTCTCAGATTAGAACCATTGTGCTGCAGCTTCGCGATGAAGCCGGCGATATCCAGGTGAAAGATCCGCAAATCGGTTTGGTTCACAATATCGGCGGGGTGGGTTTATACGGAAACGTCACCATACTGTCGCGTTGATTCTGTACTTTTTCGGTTTTCATAGGGGATTAGTTGCAAAGAAAAATAAAATCCGAAATTCGACTATCGAAACTCGAAACAAATTCGAATACCAAAAACTCAAATGATCGGTACAGAGCCTTAAACGATGTGGTACCGAATATGGCAGTTGTTTTGATAATTCGAAAATTGATGGTCTCTTAAAAAGTCCCCAAATCGTCATGCCGGACTTGATCCGGCATCCAGAACATATTGAAATTACTGGATTCCGGCTTTCGCCGGAATGACAACAAAACGGAAAAAGTGACTTTTTACGAAACCGTCAAAATTCGGATTTAGAATTTGTTTCGGATTTAGGACTTCTTGCTTCGAATTTTTTTTATTTCCAGCTTAAGGAGCTAATCTATGAGCAAAGTCAAAGAGGTTGATGATCGCTTTAAAAAATTCGGCACGGTAAGTTTTACTTCCATCACCAAAACCAATGATTTTATCGACTATCTGGAAAAAGGACGCGTCATGGGAACCCGCTGCCTTGACTGCGGGTTTAATTTTTTTCCGCCAAGATCAGACTGTTATCAATGTCTATCCAGCAATATGGAATGGTTTGAAATCACCGGTGCGGGAAAACTGGTGACATACAGTAAATTGGAATTTGCTCCCATCGGGTTTCAGGAAGATGTGCCTTACTGTATTGCGCTTTTGGATTACGGTGACTTTAAAGTATTCGGAAGAATTTCCGGTGATGTGCCGGAAGAAGAAATCGAGGTGGGGATGCAGATGAAGACGGGAGTGAACACCTTGCCCAATGGCCAGCTTAATTATGTATTTAAAAAATCATAGAAAAGGAAAAAAACATGACCGAACTAAAACATCTCAAAATTGAAAAGGCAGATGGTGTGGCGCGGATTACCCTTGCCCGTCCTAAGCATAATGTGCTCAACATTGAAATGATGAATGAGCTCAATGGTGAACTGGAAAGTCTTGCTGCCGACAGGGATCTAAAGTGTCTGGTTCTCTTTGGTGAAGGCCCAAGCTGGTGTGCGGGGGTTGAAGTCGCCGATCATAAACCGGAGATGGCCGATGATATGATCGCCACCTTCAATCGCATTTTCGAGCTTGTCGACAAACTCGAGGTGCCGACGATTGCCGCCGTTCATGGAGCCTGTCTCGGCGGAGGTATGGAGGTTGCCATTGCGTGCGACATCATTATTGCCGGTAAAAGCGCTGTTTTCGGTCAACCCGAAATAAAGCTCGGCTTTGTGCCTCCCTATGCGGCTATACGTTTGCCTCACCTTGTGGGGCCTTCAAAAGCGCTGGAGGTCTGTACCACCGGCAAACGATACACCGCCGCAGAAGCCCAAAACATGGGAATGGTGAATCATGTTGTTGAAGACGATCAATTTGCCGAGGCAACTGATAAATTGATAAAAGAGATACAGGCCAACAGCCCACTCATCATTCGTCTGAACAAACAGGCAGTCAGACAACATCTGGGTATGGCTTTTCCTCAGGCATTACAAAGTGTCAGTGATCTATTCCTGAATAAACTGATGAAAACAGAAGATGTCTTGGAAGGCATCGCAAGCTTCGAGGAAAAACGCAGACCGGTGTGGAAAAATAAATAAAAAAATTGTTTAATTAGTTAAAATTGGTTTCATTGGTTTAATTGGTTGATTGGGTAGGATCTCAAACCAATAAAACAAATCAAACCAATAAGACCAATTGGACAAAATGAGGTATTTTTATGTCGCAAATCAACAAAATTGGTATTATTGGTGCGGGGAACATGGGGAGCGGTATCGCCCAGAAGATGGCCCAGGAAGGCCTATGGGTTGTGATGGTGGATCTTAAGGAAGAGTTTGTTGAACGCGGCCTTGAAAACATCAAGCAAATGCTGGAAGAAGGCGTTCAACGCAAGATATTCACAACCGAACAGGCCCATGACATCATCTCCCGAATTATCGGGACTACCGACTTCCAGGCCGTTGCCGATGCCGATCTGGTCATTGAAGCCGTTTTTGAAGACAAAAAAGTAAAATCAGATTTATTTCAGAATCTGGATAAAATCTGCTCTCAAAAGACTATTCTGGCGACAAACACCTCGAGTTTTTATGTTAGAGAGTTTGCCGAGCAAACCTCGCGTCCCGATCGGTTTGTCGGCCTGCATTATTTTTATCATCCAGCCAAAAATCGCCTTTTAGAAGTAATTCCCCACGATGGCACCAGCACAGAGACTCTCGAAAAATCGCTTCTGGCAGCCAAACTGCACGGCAAAACATCCATTGTCGTCAAGGATGCTCCGGGGTTTGCCGTTAATCGCTTTTTCGTCCCGTTTCTGAATGAGGCCGCCAGAATGCTTGAGGAGAGCATGGCCAACATCCCCACAATTGAGGAAGCTGCCAAACAGGCGTTTAAGATCGGCATGGGGCCTTTCGAACTTATGAATGTCACCGGAATTCCCATCGCAGTTCACGCTTCGACCACCCTTGGAAACGAGCTCGGCCCCTTTTATGCTACAGCTGAGGTTTTAAAGGGTCAGATGGAAAAGAATGAGAACTGGGACTTGTCCGGCGACGTAGACGAATCCAAAATACCAGAGGTCATCGACCGTTTCTACGGCGTTTGCCTGGGGGTGGCGGCCGCCCTGGTGGATGAGGGAGTTGCCTCCATCGAGGACACGGACCGGGGCGCCAAAATAGGTCTGCGCTGGACCATGGGACCATTTGAAATCATAAACATGACCGGTATCGACAAAACCTATAACGCGGTGGCGGCGGTTGCTGAAAAATATCCTGATTTTGATATACCCCGGATTCTTGCCAAACAAAAAGAACTCGGGAAACCATTTGAATTTAATTTCGTCGATCTGGAAATAAAAAACAAAATTGCCTTCATTACCATAAATCGGCCGGAGGCCATGAACGCACTGAATCAAACCGTTGTCTCCCAGCTGGACAATCGTTTTTCGGAAGCCGAGAACAACCCGGATGTAAAAGCAGTCATTTTTCAAGGCGCGGGAAAGGCCTTTGTGGCCGGCGCGGACATTCGCTATTTTGTAAACAAAATTAAAGCAGATCAAATTCAAGACATATATGATTTCACACGCAACGGGCAGGAACTGTTATTGAGGATCGAAAATTCTGCAAAGTTGACCATTGCGCTACTTGACGGACTGTCCCTGGGCGGCGGCAGCGAACTTGCACTTGCGTGCCAGGCCATCATCGCCACACCCACTGCATCCATGGGCTTTCCGGAAACAGGGATCGGGATATTTCCGGGCATGGGCGGAATGGCGCGTTTGGCCCGCTTTGCCGGACCGGAGCTCGCCAAATATTATGTCTTTACCGGAAAACAAATCAACGCCGAAGATGCAAAGGCATTGGGCATTATCACCAAATTAGTGCCCCCTTCCGCGGTAGATACTGCCATAAATACCCAGATAGAAGAGGGAAAACCGGATAAGTATCAGGAACGTCGACCCATCGATAAATTTCAATCCCTGGCCGCCTTGTGCACAAAAAGCAATATTGAAAAGCTTTTAGCAGGAATGCCGCCGAGCGGTGTACCGGAAGAACTGACTGCCAAAACCGCTAAAATTCTTGGCACAAAGGCACCGATTGCCTTAAAGCTGGCAAATGAGATCATTGATCAGCAGGACGGCAAATCCATGCGGGAAGCCGTCGAAATTGAGATGGGGCATTTATTCGATATTTTTTCAACAGCCGATGCCCTGGAAGGCCTTTCAACCATGGGACGTAAACGACCCGAATTTAAAGGAGCATAACAATGTCTCCCGAGGAAAAACTAATCCGGGAGGGATGGGAAAAACAGGCAACCTATGATGACCCCAGATTGACAGAAATGGTAGAGATGTATAAGGAAATCGGACTGGAAGTTCATCTCGAACCGTTTAATGCCGAAAATGAAGAAGGTTGCACGGGATGTATGCAGCTGATGCCGGATATGTTCAAGACGATTTATACCAGAAGAAAGAAGTCGGTTATGGATTAAATAGCAGCTGGTTGCCTGCTGAGATTAACTTCCGCTAAAGTTAAGAATGCCTAAGGTTCAAAGCGTCTAAAATGCCTAATCCCGCCCATAGCGGGACTATCTATGATAAATAACAAAAAATTATAAGGAAGATGCCATGCACAAACTACTGACAGATAATCCAGGCGAAAAAATGGTGTTGTTGGGCAATGAGGCTATTGCCCGCGGTGCCATAGAAGCCGGTGTTGCCTTTACCAGCACTTATCCGGGCACGCCTTCTTCGGAGATTTCCACCAACTTTTTCCAGATGGCCCAGGAAAGCGATCTATATTTTGAGTACAGCACCAATGAAAAGATAGCCATGGAAGTAGCAGCGGCGGCGGCAAATAGCGGTGTTCGCAGCATGTGCGTAATGAAACACGTGGGCGTCAACGTGGCGGCGGATGCCCTGATGACCCTGGCCTATGTGGGTGTTAAGGGCGGGATGGTGATCGTCTCGGCCGATGATCCCTTCATGTTTTCCAGCCAGAACGAACAGGATAACCGATATTATGCCAAAATGTCCGGGCTTCCCATGGTAGAGCCTTCTTCGGTAGAAGAAGCCAAAGAATTGGTTTCCTATGCTTTTGACCTATCTGAAAAACTCAACGAACCGGTTCTTTTCAGAACCACCACGCGAATCAACCACTCTACCGGAATTGTAATCCTGGGAAAAATCAGCAAACCCGTCACAAAAGGTGATTTTGTAAAAGATCCATTGAATCTGGTTACCGTTCCGGCGGTGGCGCGGAAGCTACATATCAAACTGTTGGAAAATTATGATAAAGCCTTACAGCTCACCGAAGCATCTGAATATAATTTGATTTCCGGAAAAGGAAAATGGGGTATTATCTGCAATGGCGTCAGCTACAACTATGTTAACGATGCCATGAAAGACCTGAACCTTGCCGATAAGATCAAAGTACTGCGGATAGGATTTTCTCATCCGCTACCATCGAATCAGATCAAGAAATTTCTTAAAGGCTGCGAGAAGGTTCTGGTCGTCGAGGAAGGCGAGCCCTACATGGAAGAGGCAGTTAAGGCGATGGCCCAGGAAGAAGGACTTACACTGGAAATTAAGGGCAAAACCAAAGACTTGTTTACACGCCTTTACGAATACAATCCGGGACAGGTCCGAGAATGCATCGCAACGTTTTTCGGTCTCGATTATACTCCAACTGCCAGCGTCGATGTCTCAGATGTTCCACCGGTTCCGCAACGCCCCCCTACGCTGTGCGCCGGTTGTTCACACCGGGCAACGTACCTCGAAGTCAAAAAAGCTGCCGAGGGAATGGAGACTGTATATCCGACAGATATCGGGTGTTACACCTTAGGTTTGCTGCCGCCATTGTCCACGGCTGATTTTCTTTTGTGCATGGGGTCTTCGGTGGGCACCTCAGGTGGGTTTTCACAGGTAACGGACAAAAAGGTGGTGGCCTTTATCGGTGACTCAACATTTTTCCACTCCGGCATCCCTGGCCTGATCAACGGTGTTTACAATAGTCATAATTTTACCCTGGTAATCCTGGACAATGGAACAACCGCAATGACCGGTCATCAACCCCATCCGGGTGTCGACATGACTAAG
>JASFPE010000116.1:0-12529 GCA_050116155.1 Desulfobacterales bacterium | reverse complement strand
GATGTCAATTTCAGCCTTCAAAAGGGCGAACTTCAAAAAGCCCATGCGGCCTTTGGCTGTGTGCGCTTGAATTTAGCCTCGGAAATCCAGCGTTTCCGCTTTGTCAAAAAATCAGATGGAAAACCGGTGGTGAATCGCCTGCCTTCGGGTAAAAAAGTCGTGGTCATTTTCAACAATAATGAAATTACACTGAACACCGCCAAGGCGGACATGATCCAGGCCATGGCGTTTGATGCCAGCGGTCGGCGGTTAAAAAGGGGAAATTACACCCGCCACAAAGACGGAAAACTGATTCAGTATTTCTGGGGAGTGCCGACAACATTCGAGGTGGATCTTGCGACGAAAAAAATAAACAAGACAATTCATTTCGATATCAGACAGCGTCCGCTGAATCAGGAGGCCTATTTGAAGTTTCAGGTCGATGCAGAAAATCAGGGCGAAGTCGTCAAAACACTCAAAGCGATTTCGCGTGCAAGACTAAAGGACCGCAGTGGTTACGGCGATGATTTAGCGGGTCTGTATTATATTTATGATCGTAAAAAGAAAAAACCCAAAAAGCTAATTGACAAGAAGGTGGCCCATGCGGATCCTGCCGGCCAAAAAAGATTCGGATATAAAGCTAAACCCCATAGAGGCTATTATTTTACAATTCTTTCGGGTATGGAAGCCAACGGTGCCCAGAAAGCCTATCCCAAGCAGTCTAAAAAAAGAACGTACGCCTGGCACAAAGGCAAATTTGCGGCAAGCCCTTATGTTCAGATGCCAGATATTGTCGCCATTCCCGTGGATCAGACGCAACCCACCTTTTTCCTCCAATGGGGTCAGGTGTACATGAAGCAGCTCAATGGGTCCAAGCTCGAATATTTGCCCCAAGATTACTACAGTCGGGGTTGGGTTGAAGCCAAATTTATCGAAAGCTAAACCATGATGAATTCGCAAAAAGTCGAATTCATCAAACCATTACATTTTAATATTATAACGTGCAATTTTATTGAGCAGACCCTGACGGGTCAAACCTAAAATCCTTGCGGCTTGAGAACGATTTCCATCTGACTTGTCAAGCGCAACTGCAACCATCTGGCGTTCCAATTGCTCGGTGGCTTTCCGTAAGGTAACTTGAGTTTGGTTTGCCGGTGAAACATGCCTGCCCGATACTTTCATCCTTTCTGAAACATACTCCACTTTTATCTCACGATCATCGCCTGCCAGCGTTAATGCTCGCTCAATTTCATTTTCCAGTGAATCCGCATATTGTTTTATTTCACCACAAAATCGGACACCCTCAATAGAAACAGCAATGGTACCTGAGAGAATCTCCAACAATCGAACTTCCTTTGGACTAAATTCACCGCCCTTGAGCTTATTTAAGGCATAGATGACGCCAATCACCCCACTGCGCGTCTTCAAAGGAACACAAATCATGGGTCGGGTAGGAAAATCTTGCTGAATATCAAGCTCATTTTTAAACCGTTTATCCGTGGTGACATCCGGGATAAATACCGGCTTATTTTCGCGCAACACCCAACCGGCGACACCGTAATTATCCGGAAAGCGCATGCGCTCCTTTTCCTCATGCATGCCGTTTTGCTGCTCTTCCACGGTTCGAATAAAATAAAATGTTCTATCATCTGGATCATGCAGGGCTATGGAAGCGCCTTCTATCTGAAAAACATCCTTTATCTTCCGCAACACTTTTTTCACCATCTCATCCAGATCGAGAATTGAATGAATGGATGCCGAGACCTCATAAAGCAGTTTGATGTCCGCACCTGTAAGGGAAATTTCCTGCTCCAGTTCTGTCTTTTAGAAGACTCCTTAATAATTTTTATTAAAACGTTAACGCCGCATGCAATTTGAGTAAAACATGTGTCAACCAAATATACATGTTTGTCCGGTAAATATCAATTTACTTTACAGTCTCGATTTAAACACTCCTGTTTCACTTTTCACTCTAGCTTCTTCTTAGACCATAATATATTTGAATTAATAACCATTTGACGTTTTAAATCCTTCGGGTAATAATATAGAAAGACAAACCAAAATGAATGAGCGAACACGAAGCTCATTAGGGATCATACCAAACGCTAAGCGATACTGCCATCTACCTTTTACTGCGCTTATGATCACTTGGGGGTAAACAAAGTGAAAAAGCCAAACTATGAAGAACTTGAACAAAAAATCAAAAACTTAGAGCAAGAGTGCTTTGATCTCAAACAAAAACAGAAGAAGTACCGCGATAGCCATGAAAAATACAAAGCGCTTTTCGATCTAAAATTAAATTGTATATATATCCACGATTTTGAGGGTAACTTTCTAGACGCGAATGATGTAGCCTTAAATTTGCTGGGCTATACCAGAGAAGAGATTCCTTCTCTAAATTTTGCCTCGCTGATTGAAGAAGATCAGTTCCAACAAGCCTTTGATACACTTGAAGAAATAAAGCGGACCGGTTCTCAAAAACATTTTTCTGAATATAAATTACAGAAGAAAAATGGAAAAAATGTGTGGGTTGAGACAGATGGCTCTCTGATTTGCCGCGGCAAGTATCCATATGCGGTTCTCGCGGTTGCACGTGACATTACCGACCGTGAAAAAGCAGCGGAAGCCTTACGAGAGAGTGAAGAAAGCTATCGCATTCTCGTGGAAGACATGCCGGCTTTGATCTGTCGTTTCAAGTCTGACGGAACCTTATCTTTTGTGAACAAATCATATTGCCAATATTTTGGCAAAACCCGTGATGAGCTGGTGAATGAGAATTTCTTTCAATTTATCCCGGAAGAAGATCGTGAAAAAGTAAAAACCCATTTCGAATCCCTCACCGCGGAGAAACCGGCGATAAGTTATGAACATCAGGTGCTAATGCCCGATGGAAAATTACGCTGGCAACGATGGACAGATCGTGCACTTTTCGACGAAGACGCAAAGCTATACCAATACCAATCGGTCGGAATGGACATCACAGAGTCTAAAACATCTGAATCTGCCTTGCGAGAAAGTGAGGAACGGTTCCGTAAATTGGCCGAGCTATTGCCGGAAACCATATTTGAAATGGATTTAAAAGGAACTCTGACGTTTGTAAATCGTAAGGCATTTGAACATTTTGGATATACCCAGGAAGATTATGATAGCGGGTTGAATGCATTTGATATGGTTGCACCTGAAGATCGTGATCGGGCCATCGAAAATACGAGGCGGATAATGAAGGGCGAGAGCATCGGTCTAAATGAATATACGGCAATCAGAAAAAATGGCAGCACCTTTCCGATAATGATCCATTCGGCACCGATCATGCGGCAAGAAAAACTGATCGGTGTAAGAGGCTTCATTATAGATCTCACGGAGCGTAAGAAAGCCGAAGAGGAACGAATTAAATTGGAGGCTCAATTTCAACAGGCGCAACGACTTGAGACGATTGGAACCCTGGCCGGCGGTATCGCTCATGACTTCAACAATCTTCTCATGACCATTCAAGGAAACACATCTCTAATGCTATTTGATGTAGATGCCTCCCAACCGCATTTTGAACCCTTGAAAAATATTGAAAAGCAAATCGAACGGGGGGCCAAACTTACGAAGCAGCTGCTGGGCTATGCACGCAAGGGCAAATACAATGTCAAGGCCATCAATTTGAACCAGATCCTAAAAGAAAGCTCTGAGACCTTCGGTCGAACAAGAAAACAAATTACAGTTCGTTGTGAACTCAGCGATGATCTTTACTCCATCGAGGCCGATCAGGGACAGATTGAACAAATTCTGTATAACCTCTATGTAAATGCAGCGGATGCCATGCCCGGCGGCGGCAACCTCATTTTAAAAACGTCCAACGTAACCCACGAAGATATAAAGAGTGAACAATACGAACCGACGCCCGGTAAATATATCCGCCTGACGATCATGGATACAGGAACCGGAATGGAGAACGAAGTCAAAGAACGCATATTTGATCCATTTTTTACTACCAAAGAAGCGGGCCGGGGAACGGGACTTGGACTGGCCTCGGTGTATGGTATCACCAAAAGTCACGAAGGCTATATTGAAGTTGAATCGGAAAAGGGAAAAGGGTGCACATTCAACATATATCTGCCGGCATCAGCCAAAAAACCGTTGGATTCGCCAGCACTTGCAACTCATATTATCGAAGGCAGCGGCACAATCCTGCTGGTAGATGATGAGGAAATGGTATTGGATATCGGTGGTCAGGTGCTTGAAAAATTGGGTTACACCGTGATCGAAGCGCCGAGTGGCATGAAAGCAATTGACATATTTGTTAAAAACAAGGAATCCATCGACCTGGTCATCCTGGATATGATTATGCCGGATATGGGAGGCGGAGAGGCCTATGACCGAATCAAACAAATCAATCCCCGCGTGAAGGTCCTGCTGTCAAGTGGATATAGTATCGATGGACAGGCCACCGAAATTATGAAACGCGGGTGTGATGGATTTATTCAAAAACCCTTTAAAGCCGATGAATTGTCCGAGAAACTAAAAAAGATTTTAGTCACGAAATAAAACCCGCCGCAACAGGTTATTGAAACTCATCTTCGGATTCATCCAATTTAAGATATTTCCTGGCTCTCTGCTTACGCACAATGATAAAACAAACAGTGAGGACAAGGACGATCAACATCGGAAGAAAAAGTTCCACCAGCATCAACTGCCGCTCGCCCGGCGTAAGCTCCTCTGACTCAAGCCTTTCGATCCGGTCTTCTTTGGTCATCCGCGAATGAATCGTAAGAACAGCCGCACCGATATATACGGCCACAAACACCAACGCGACAATACTCAATCGTTTTTCAAATTTACTCAACGCCATAACTTGAATATCGGCCATAATAACAAAAAATCAAGATAAAACAATTCGATATTCAACACCCATCCCAATTAAAATTACATCAGATTCAACAATTACGTTGCACTTTACCCTATTTTTTGACTATTTCTTTCATGGAATCGGGTTTTGCTACCTTTTTTAAGAGGAGGCGATTATGAAGTCAGGCAAACTTCACTACGGCTGGATTGTCATCTTCATGGGTTTTCTGACCACGATTGCGGCCCACGGATTTGGTCGCATGTCCTATACCATCATCCTTCCCGCCATGAAAGACGGACTGCAATTTAATTACACTCAACTGGGGCTCTTGGGGACCGGCAATTTTATCGGATATCTGACCATGGCCATCATCGGGGGTTTTCTGGCTGCCCGGTTTGGAACCCGCATTGTCATTACCTGTGCTTTAATACTCATGGGGTTAACCATGATCCTAACGGGTCTGGCCAATTCGTTTGGTTTTGCATTCGCTATGCGCCTTTTAACCGGACTGGGTAACGGGGCTTCTTATGTACCGGCCATGGCTTTGGGCTCGGTCTGGTTTGCCATACAGCGCAGGGGATTTGCCACGGGAATGGTTTCCGCCGGGATCGGAGCCGGTACGCTGATATCAGGTTTGGTGGTTCCACCCATTCTAACTGTTTTTAATCTTAATGGCTGGCGATATTCCTGGTATATTCTGGGTGTGGCTGTGATTCTAATTGCTGGAATCGTCTATATGTTTGTCCGCAGCCGTCCCGAGGAAAAAGGATTGCAGCAAGTCGGCGCCGGGCAATCCGAATCGGACTCGGCTGCTGCCTCCGAAATGAAAAAAACGTCATCCCTGCAGTGGACCGAAGTGATTAAAATGGGATCCGTCTGGTACCTGGGGGTTATCTATTTCTTCTACGGTCTATCCTATATCATTTATATGACATTTTTTGCCGCCCATCTGGTTGATATGGGCTTTACTCAAGAATGGGCCGGAAGATTGTGGGCCATAGTCGGAGGATTGAGCATTTTTTGCGGTATGATCTGGGGTGGCATATCCGACCGTTTAGGACGAAGCAAGGGGTCGGCGCTGGCGTATTTGGTTCTGGCACTCTCATATATTTTATATGCGGCAATTAAAATTGAGTTCGGTTTTTATCTATCGGCCATTGTTTTTGGGCTGACAGCTTGGAGTATACCGACCATCATGGCCGCCGCCGCCGGTGATTATGTCGGACCGCGTTTGGCACCTGCGGGTCTGGGATTCATTACCCTGTTTTTCGGAATCGGTCAGGCCCTGGGACCCGCATTAGGCGGATACCTGGCAGATGTCAGCAAAACCTTTACGCTTCCGTTTCTGGTGGCTGGCGGTATTTCCTTAATCGGGATGATATTGTCTTTTTATCTGAAGAAACCCAACTAGAAAAGAATAACATAAATACTAAAACCCATTTCAAAAATGTAGATCAGGGCTCATGGTCTGTCGGAGACGGATTGATATAGGTTCTAAATAGATTTTCGCATGCAAGGAGGTTCATATGGAAAAATCCCATAAGGTGCTTATCATGCGATGCGACAGTTACGATCCGGAAAAGATTGCTGCAATCATCAAAGCGGGTATGACGGAACTGGGGATACGACCCTCGGGGAAGGTTCTTTTAAAGCCAAATGTGGTGCTGGCCCATCAGGAAGTGTTCCCGCACGCGTTTACCCGCAGCGAATTTCTCGATGGGGTCATAGCGGCAACCAAAGAGATGGCCCAGGATGCCGAAGAAATTGCGGTGGGTGAACGATCCGGTATCACCATTGCGACCCGTTACACCTTTAAGGCCGCAGGTTATCCCGAGGTCTTTAAGAAACATAAAATAAAAACCTATTATTTTGACGAAGTCCAACATGTTCCGGTTTCGATAAAAAGCGAACACACACTCCGGGACAATCTATTTATACCCAAGCCCATCGTAGATTGTGATTTTTTAATCAACCTGCCGAAATTCAAGGCCCATCCATGGTGCCGGCTGACATTGAGTCTCAAGAATTTTATCGGAATTCAAGACGACCGTCATCGACTGGTGGACCACAATCAATATTTGGAACATAAAATCGCAGACCTCCAGGCCGTCATCCAGCCCAAGTTTATCGCCATCGATGCAATTACGGCCGGACAGAGGATGATGTTGACACCCACACCGTTTGATATGGGAGCCATTGTCATGGGAACGAATTCCTGTGCGGTTGACACCGTCGGATGCCACATGGTCAATGTGAATCCAAACGACCTGATCCATCTGCGGTATGCATCTGAAAGAGGTTTCGGTCCCATGGATTTGGCGCAAATTGAGATTGGCGGTGATTTTCCCCTGGCAGAAATGCGGGAAAAAACAAAAGATTTCCAATTTTGCCTCGAGCGGGTCGATGACTATTTCGGTGAAGATTCCAATCTGTCCTGTACGGTGGGCACATTTCCCGAAAAACATTCTCATGATTACTGCTGGGGCGGATGTCCCGGAGCCCTGCAGGAAGCCATGCACATATTCAGAGGATTTTATCCCGAAGCCGATAAAGACATGCAAAAAGTGCGTTATGTGGTCGGCAAGGTGGATGGCCCCTTAGACCTGGCCGCGGGAGAACGCGTCATCTTTGCGGGCAATTGTACGAGTTGGGAGGGGAAGATTAATGGCGATCGCGTTAAAATAGAAAGCAGCTATAAAACCGCCCGTGACGTCGATGAGCGCAAAACCAAGACAAATGATATGCTCTTAAAAGTGGGAACGGCAATGGCCCATACGGTTGTCAACCGATCGTCGAGATATATTCATGTCAAAGGATGCCCGGTCTCGGTCGCCCAGCATGTGAATTACCTGGCCTCAGTGGGCAAGATCGGCAATCCGCTTCTCAAGCCCAGATTATCAATACCGATTACGATTGCATACACCGGAATGCGTATCAATCGCTTTATCAATCGCTTTAAATAAGGGTAATCGATTTTGGATTTTGGATCTCGGATTTCGGATTTTACCCCTTACAAATTTGAATAGGCTTCAAAGCCTCAGATCATGGTCGCAGGCAAGGCGCAAGTCGATTAAAAAGCGGAGCATACACGTTAGTATGTGAGCATTTTTAGTCGGCTTGCAACACAGCATGCGGCCATTAGATGAGGCTTTGCTCACCGTATTTTTCATCCGGAATCCCGATCACCGACACTTCGGCCACCGCCGGATGTGCTTCCAAATACCCCTCGATTTCACTCGGATAGATGTTATAACCGCCTTTAATAATCATATCTTTGATGCGGTCGGTAATAAACAGATAGCCTGAAAACAGGCAAAAACTTCGGGGGAATTTGATAACGAAACCACGACATGATCTCCCCGGCCAATACCCAAGGACTTTAAACCCGAAGCCAGCCTGCGGCCCATTTCATTGATACGAACATTTGTAAATTCTTCATCTTCGAAAACAACGGCCAAGTTTTCGCCGAATTTTTGGATACGCTCCTCGCCTAATTGAACGAGATTCATGCGGACCTCCTCTCACGAATGAATATATTGATTTAGTGGTAATTTTGTCCCAGAATGAAATAGGTTAAATCCCAAATTACAAATAAATCTCAAATTCCAATATCTAATGACCGAAACAGATTCGGATATCTAGTTTGACTTTCTTAATATATTTGTGGGACACAATACTAGTTTATACCTCAATATTGAAAATCGGGTCAGTTCCAAATAGTTATTAATTTGGAAGTGGGTCGGGATAATTATTAGAAGATTGCCATACAAATCTATTCTCTTGACAGCATAAGAGCATAATATTAGTTAGTATTGAAAAAATTATCATCTCGCCTTCATTTTTGAAACCTTTCCTGCTTAACATCGGAGGTGAAATGAATCTTAAAATCTATCTGTCTCCCGATACGACGGATTGTCATATTTAGAGTGCAAATCTGAATCATCTTCAATCGCATCCGATATCTGACCTCTCAATAATAAACTGCTGCTGAAATTCTGCATTTTAACTGAATTAATACATCTATATTCTGCTAATAACATTTTTGGACAATCTGAGGAAAAAAACCTAATTAGATTGAATTTAATCAAAACGAATTAGGAGGTAAAAAGATGGGAAATATGATTCATACGATCCCTTTGGGTTTTGATAACACCTATGTTGTGAAAGATAATGGTGCTATCATGATCGATGGCGGAGACCCAAAAAAGGGAAAAGCTTTTTTGAAAAGCCTTGAAGAAATTGGAATAAAGCCCGAAGAGATTCAATTAATTATTTTGACCCATGGACACTGGGACCATATCGGCTCAGCAGCAGAAATAAAAGAGATGACAGGCGCAAAAGTGGTGATGCACAAAAACGAAAAGCACTGGCTGCAAGAGTCTTTAAAACCCATGCCTCCGGGGGTATCCACCTGGGGAAAAATTTCAACCAAGCTATTTAGCTGGACTATCGTACCGTTTGTTCATATCCGTCCAACCGAGGTGGATATCGTGCTTGAAGATGATGAGTTTTCCCTGGAAGAATACGGTATTTCAGGAAAAATAATTTACACCCCTGGACATTCCTCCGGGTCGGTCAGTGTTTTGCTGGAAAGCGGTGAAGCCTTTGTAGGAGATCTGGCCATGAATAAATTTCCCTTACGTCTTTCACCCGGATTGCCCATTTATGCAGAAGACTGGCCAAAATTACTGGACAGCTGGCAAATGCTCTTAAACCAGGGCGCCAAAATGATTTATCCCTCCCATGGCAAGGCCTTTTCCGCCGAAATCATTGCAGCGGCTCTGTCAAAAGAGGCTAAGAAATAAATTTATCGACTATATTGATACATTGCCTCAGTATAATAGTTCAAAATGCAGACTTGACTTATTATATGAAAATTGTAATATGAATGAATAAATATGAATGAAGGAGAAAAAAAATATGAAAATTGGTGAGCGCGGTCAGGTAACTATTCCAAAATATATACGCGAAAAATATGGACTTTTGCCAAACATAGAGGTGGAATTCATTCCTGAGAAAACCGGCGTTCTGATCGTGAAAAAGAATTACGAAAAAAGTCCGGTGGAAAAGGTTTTCGGTATTTTGAAAAAGAATGAAAACACCGACCGTTATTTAGAAGCCATAAGGGGAAGATGATTACTTTCGTTGATACCAATGTGCTGCTTGATGTGTTTTTACCGGATCCAAAATGGGGTCAAGGGTCGAAAAAAATTCTTGATCAAGCATTTAACGAAGGATCCCTGGTAATCAATGAAATTATTTACGCTGAGCTTGCTCCGCAATTTGTCAGTCAAAATCTATTAGATAATACGTTAAAAGTTTTAGGCATCCGTGTTATTTCATTAGATCGAGAAACGGCCTATCTAGCAGGAACGAAATGGAAAAAGTATAGGGAATCCGGCGGAACCCGTAATCGTGTGCTTGCCGATTTTTTGATCGGTGCGCATGCCAAGATGCATGCAGAGAGATTGCTGACCAGAGACCGCGGTTTTTATAAAAAGTATTTCAAAGATCTTAAAATAATCTATTAGGATTGTATTCTTAAACATCATGATTGGAATCAGATTCGTTGACCTCATATAGATAGGTTCGCCAGCACAACTTATGACAGTTCTGATTTGAACCACTTCTCCTCTGAAAAATACACTCTGTTAAATATGTAATAAATATATTGTAAGCCATTGATATTGAACATTTTTTAATTAATCCGCGATTCAAAGGAATCAAAAATGAAATGCCCCAGTTGCCAAGTTGAAAATGCGGAGGGCATGAAGTTTTGCGTCGAATGCGGAGCCAAGCTAGAAATTATCTGTCCCCAATGCAGCTTTTCAAATTCACCCTCTCATAAATTCTGCGGTGAATGCGGAAATGATTTAAGTGCATTTACAGAACCGAGCCCTCCGGCACCTAAGGAACCGGCGCCGGATAAAGTTGTTCCATCCTACAAGCCCATTGAAAGCGAACGCAAACATGTGACGGCACTCTTCTCCGATATTTCCGGTTATACGGCCATGACCGAAAAGCTGGATCCGGAAGAAGTCAAAGAAATCACCAGCAACATCTTTGATGAAATTTCGAAAATCATCAGCAAATACGAGGGCTTCATCGAAAAGTTTGCCGGAGATGCGGTCATGGCACTGTTTGGCGCTGAAAAAGCCCACGAAGATGATCCGGTCCGGGCGATTCGTGCTGCCAAAGAAATTCACAGCCTGGTGAAGGCCTTAAGCCCGAAATATGAGAAAAAAATCGAACAACCCTTGTCGATGCATACCGGTATTAATACGGGCCTCGTGGTGACTGGGGAAATTCATCTGGAAAAAGGAACCCATGGGGTCACTGGAGAAACGATAAATATTGCAGCGCGGCTCAGTGATTTAGGCAGGGCTGATGATATTTTAGTCGGTTCAGATACGTTTATTCAAGCTGAAGGATATTTTGATTTTGAAGAGTTAAAACCTGTCCAAATCAAAGGAAAATCTGAACCCCTTCGGCTTTATAAGGTCTTAGCGCTAAAAGAACAACCCATCAAGATCCACCGCCTACATGGCTTAAGATCTGATCTAATAGGCCGGAAAGCTGAGATGAATCTGCTTGTTGATGCTGTCCAGGAGCTCGAAAAGGGCAACGGTGCGGTATTCTCAATCTACGGTACGGCCGGCACGGGAAAAAGCAGGCTTGTCAAGGAATTCAAAGAAAGCTTGAATCTCTCAGAGATTCAATGGCTGGAGGGTCACGCCTCTCCATACACTCAAAACATACCGTATTACCCGCTATTCAATCTTTTAAGCCGAGCGTTACAAATCGAAGAAGGAGATCCGCCGGAGAAAATTAAGGAAAAAATTGAGTCCGGAATTGCCGGTTTAACCGGAGAACATGCTGAATATGTTCCTTACATCGGAAGTCTTTTTTCACAAAGCTATTCAGAGATTGAAGACGTAAGCCCTGAATACTGGCAAGACCAGCTCCAAAAAGCCATCCAAACGATTCTATCCGAACTGGCACATCAAGGCCCTACGATCATCAGATTAGAAGATCTTCACTGGGCGGACCCATCTTTTCTTGAATTGATCAGGCTTTTGTTAACCGAATTCCGAGAGCCTGTGCTTTTCCTTTGCATTTACAGACCGGTAATATCCCTCCTTAGCAGTCATCAGATTAGCTCTATGGCCAATCCATATCAGGAAATACGTTTGCA
The DNA here is from genome assembly GCA_050116155.1 of Desulfobacterales bacterium. GTDB lineage: Bacteria > Desulfobacterota > Desulfobacteria > Desulfobacterales > JAHEIW01. The sequence goes on along the minus strand of JASFPE010000116.1, from coordinate 521 downwards.
GGATCTATCACCTTCAGAGTCACAGGGTATGGTTGAGTCCCTTTTGAAAACCGAAACGATACCCTCTGACCTCCAACGGTTTGTCCAGGACAAAATAGAGGGGAACCCATTTTATATCGAGGAGGTTATCAACTCCCTCATCGAATCTGAAACACTTATTCGAGACAATGGCGGTTGGCGTATAACAAAAGCAATTGATGAATCTGACATATCATCAGCTATTCATGGTGTTATAGCCGGAAGGCTTGATCGTTTAGAGAAAGAAACCAAACGGATTCTTCAAGAGGCCTCGGTAATTGGCAGAGCTTTTCTTTATGATATTCTCAAAAGAATCACAGAATTGAAAGACCGGGTCGATCAGAGTCTTCAAGGGCTGGAGAGGCTTGACCTGATACGAACTCGTTCGCTTCAGCCGGACTTGGAGTATATTTTTAAGCACACCTTGACTCAGGAAGTGGTTTATAATGGCCTGCTAAAAAAGGAACGAAAAGCAATTCATGAACGTATTGGCACAGTGATGG
>JASFPE010000115.1:0-12591 GCA_050116155.1 Desulfobacterales bacterium | reverse complement strand
CAACCTGCTTCTCAAAAATAGGACTTCGGTTTTGGTCTGCGGGCACATCACCAACGATCCATTTTTTTAATTGATTAAATTGCATTATAACTCTTTTAGATGACTTGTTTTTTTTATTTCATAACCAATTTCTCAAGTTTTTGTCGTCGATTGCTTACGGAACTTACACTCGAAGCGGATTTTTGAACATAATCTTAGTTTGCCTGAAGTATATGAAATAATTTAATTGCGTTTAGTATTAAGTCAATCTTCCGAATTTAGCCCCAGATTCGGTTGTGTAAGGATCTGAAAAGCAATCCGACGACAGGGTGACTAGAAGTGGTTTAGACGAAAAGAATCTCACATTTCTTCTTTTCCGATTGCAAAAAAGAAAATCGGTATTAACATTTGCACAAGATGGTACTAAGCACTACAAACAAGCAGATCAGCGAAGGAGCTGATCTGCCGGGTTTTGCCTGATGTTTTATCGCTGAAATCCAGCTCGGGCTTCTGTGTAACTTTCCGATAATCAAGAGGATTTTCAAATGAAAGTTGCATTGCTAATTCATAGCAACATCTTTAAAAAAGTAGATGGCATGACCAACTACTATAACCGGTTGTGTGCAGATACCGGAGCATCAAGGCCCAGGCTCGATGTGTTTTTGCAGGATGAAGAGCGCGCGCAAAGCCTGCAGAAAAATTTCGTGAGATTTTTTTTCGTAAAAGTAAAATCTTCTTTTCAACCGCTACCCAAAGCATTTTTATCATTAAATCCGGCATTTTACATAAAACTTGCCTGGTATTTTCACAAGAAGTTTAAGAAAGAAAAATATGATTGTGTTCAATTTTCCTCCGCACATCCATTCTGCTTTGCGGCTGCCTTGGTGGCGAAACGATTAAACATTCCCGTCATTGGATCTTACCATACCCTGCTGCCCGAATACGTACCGTACTGGGCCCATGAAAGGTTTCAATCACGCCTTTTCGGAAAGCTTTTAACCAAATTCTTATGCGTGTTTGTGAGTATCTGGACACCGATGGTTTATGGTACGGCGGACCTTATTCTTGCGCCAACTTCCAAAGTGAAGGAGGTTTTGAAGAAAAAATTTCCGCGGACAAAGATAGAAGTAATCGGACGCGGCGTAAATTCTGAGCTTTTCAGACCATTGAAAAAAAGAAATCACCGACTCAGACTGCTGTATGTGGGAAGGGTGTCGGTTGAGAAAAACCTGGAGCAGCTTTCGTTTCTCGGCAGTTATGACGATTTGGATCTGACCATTGTCGGAGATGGAAACGATCTGATGCGAATTAAGCAAATCCTGCCATTTGCAAAATTCAAAGGCGCATTGCAGCGGGAGAAACTTGCCCGGGAATATGGTTGCTCGGATGTCTTTGTTTTTCCGTCAATCACAGATGCCTATGCCAATGTTGTATCCGAAGCGCTCAGCGCCGGACTACCGGTAGTTGCCTTTAATGAAGCAGGTGTAGAGGATCGGGTTAAAACCGGGATAAATGGATTTTTGGTATCCACCACCGAGGATTTTGAGACTGCGGTTTTAAAATTAAAAGAAAAATCCCTGCGATCAAAAATGTCGCATCAGGCCAGGCAAGCGGCTTTAAATCTGAATTGGGATTCGGTATTTGAAAGGCAATATAATGCATTTACACTCGCGATTTCTGCCTACCATGCCAAGCTAAGACGATTTTTCCCCATCTTCAGGAAAGTTCTTTATTCGTTTAATTTTTCGCACGCTTTTCTGGGATCGCTTAGAATGGGTTTTTATATATTTCTGGCCAATGCCAGTGCCGGAATCTCTGCCGGCGTGTATTCAGGGATGCGTCAATCACTAATTTCTTTTCTAATGGTTGGCATCAATACGAGTTTTTTTGAATTTCTCTACTTCAGAAACCGTATCCTGTCTATTATTCTGCCGAGTTTATTCACCACGACTGTCGCAACTAGCATTCATTTTTTCAGCGGTACACCGAATCTGATTACGACGGCGACCACTATTTTCGGGTTGGCAATTTTCAATTTCACCATGTTATCTGAAATTCATAAACGCCATGAAACCATTTCCCCATGGGAATTAATCAAAATTTTTGGCAACTATGTTATCGGCTCCATGAAACAGATTAAAGTGAAGGTAACTTCCCATGTTTAGGTGGCACTATATTAAAAGCAACTACCTTTACCTCGGGATCCATTTGATGAGTACTGCACTTGCGCTCTCAAAAGGTTTAAGCCCCTTCCATATCATTTTAGCCAACCCGAAATTTCCATTGGGGGGATTATCGGCCGCTTCAAAAATAGAGGTTCTCGACCATTTCAACAATAGCGAACAATTTTTACCACAGGTGCTCATCCCCAGAGATTTGTCTGTCGAGGATCGAAAATCCACGGCTTTTTCTTTTGTCGAACAGATCTCTTTTCCGGTAATTGCCAAGCCGGACCGCGGCGTGGTGGGTATCGGTGTGCGCAAGCTCAACTCCCCTGAAGAATTGGATGAGATTCTCGCAATCATGCCTTGCGATTACATGCTTCAGGAGTTTTGTGATTTTCCGTTTGAGTACGGAATTTTCTATTGTAGATATCCAAACAGGGCAAAGGGACGCGTCGTATCGCTAACGCAGAAGATTATTCCCGGCGTTGTTGGAGACGGCAGCAAAACCGTCAGAGAACTTATCGATCTTAATCCGGATATTAAGTACAATAAAATGAATCTGCTCGACCACGCCAAAAATTTAGATCATGTCCCCAAACCCGGCGAACACTTTCAAATTCTGGATCAGGCCAGCCACACCTATGGATGTATCTTTAGAGACCGCAATTACGAAATTACACCGCAAATGAATGCCTGGATGAATGAGATGTGTTCCACGGCCGATGAGTTTTATTTCGGGCGATTTGACATGAAGATCAAAGATAAAGATGCCCTTCAGACGGGAAAGGGTGTAAAAATTTGTGAATTGAACGGTTGCTGGTCGGAACCGACCCATATTTATGACGATGCGCATACCCTGGCATATGCGGCTAAAGAGATGTTTCATTCCTATAGGCGCGCCTACAAAATAGCCAAAATCAATCAGAAGCGACTCAATCCCAAGATACCTTATAGAAAAATTATGGAGGCGTATCGTTCGTATATGCAAGAGAAGGCTGAGATCATCAGGGTTGTCGGCTAGCCAGCGGGGCTAAGCCTCACAGCCTATGGACATGAAGCGTGAATAATTTTATTAAAATATTTACTTTTTAGATAGGAGAAAAAAGATGGCAGAGCGAAGCGGAGCAGTCACCATGCGGGGAAATCCCTTAACCTTAATTGGAAACGAACTGTATGTTGGTCAACCGGCCCCGGATGTTGAGGTGCTCGACAACGACTTAAATCCGGTCAAACTTTCGAATTATAAAGGAAAAGTCTGTATCATTTCAACCGTTCCTTCATTAGATACCCCTGTTTGTGACATGGAAACCCGTCGGTTCAATCAGGAGGCGGCTGACCTGGGTCCTGATGTGGCAATCCTGACGATCAGCACGGATTTGCCCTTTGCCCAAAAACGCTGGTGCGGTGCAGCCGGTGTGGACAAGGTGGTTACGCTTTCGGACCACCGTGATGCGGCCTTCGGAAATGCATACGGCGTTTTGATAAAGGAGTTGCGATTGCTTGCCCGCGCGCTGTTTGTGGTCGACAAAGAGGGGGTTATTCGATACAGTCAGCTGGTTCCGGAAATCGCGGAGGAGCCTGATTACGATGCGGTGATCGCTGCGGTAAAAGATCTCGTATAGAGGCTTACCCTATAATATATATTATCATCAGATCAAAACCGTCGACAGTACTGATTGGTTGTTTTCAAACCGGGTGCTTTGCACCCGGTTACAACCGCAACGTTTAAAGCACTGACGTGCTTTTGTCTTTTCGGCCTCTGGCCGAAAATTCAAGCCACCCGCTATGCGGGCGGTCGTTGACACTATGAATGCGAAACAACCTGGCCAAATAAAACAACTCAGTGACCCTGAAACCTGGGTAGACGAGTATGGAGACGCCTTGTATCGATTTGCTCTGGCACGGGTCAAAGATCCGTCTGTTGCCGAGGATCTGGTCCAGGAAACATTCTTAGCCGGTTTACGAGCGCGTAAAAATTTTAAGGGCCGGTCAACTACCAAGACATGGTTGATCGCCATATTAAAGCATAAAATCGTTGATCACATTCGCAAAAAGTCCAGAGAACAAGATTCGGATAAATTAGAGTCCCTGACGGACAGCATTGATATGAGTTTCACGGATCGCGGGCACTGGCGTATTCGTCCAACCAAATGGGCCAAAAATCCCATCAAGCTTTATGAACAAAAAGAATTTATAGATGTGTTGTATCGTTGTCTGGGGAAACTTCCCAAACGCCAGTCCGAAGCTTTTATACTGCGTGAAATGGATGGACTAAGCACCGAAGAGATTTGTAAGGAATTGGATATCACAGCGACCAACAGCTGGGTCATACTTTACAGGGCGCGAATGTTACTGCGACAGTGTCTCGAAACCAACTGGATTGATTCTGAAGCATAGAGGAAAGCCAATGTCACATTGGATGTTTAACTGTAAAGAGGTTTCCAAAATGGTATCCGCATCGCTTGATCGAAAACTTCCGTTTCATCAGCGGGCGATGATAAGAATCCACCTGTTGATGTGCAAATACTGCGCGCGGGTAAAAGACCAAATGGTGATCATCAGAGAAGCTTGTCGGCTTGATGATCTTTGCGCCGAAGACTTTGACCACACCCATCCCCTGCCACATGATCGTCGTGACCGCATGAAACAAACGCTTACCAGAACGATGGATGAGCACAAATAAAGCGGCTTCCAATTTATCTCCCAACGGTTTTTTAAAGTGACGACAGCTTGTTTCTAATCGAAGCGAGATATACCATTTTCTTTAAAGACCTTAAATTTTCATGCTTGACAAAACGATAGATAACTGCCAGTTTTACATGATTATTTGGCCGCTAATAAGGGCTTTCGTCAGACGCGGCCAGGGGGATTCCTCTTTTTCTGGAGGTATTTGCGCTGCCGATCGACTCGGCCGGCATCATCTCAATATCATAGAGAACGTTTTTCATGGAAGACCCGATTGATATTCATAAGCTAAAGGACCGGGGAGGACGACGCGTGTTGCCCGACAGGCGGCAACGATCATCTTCTGAGCATTTCCCGGAAAGAAGGTCGTATCGCCATCGACGCAGCGGCAATGATCGGCGCAGCATGCAGAATCAAAAAATTCGAAAACGAAAAGAACGCCGGCGTGAATTTAGAAAAAAGTATTCCGGATGAAAATAAAACGCCATCCGGATGGCGCTGGGGGGGCAGATTTGCCTTTTGCTCGGTTGAGCAGCCATCCGGCTGGCGATGGAGGGGCTCAATAATATCATCGACAGCGTTCGCTTCTCAATATTTGGGCACTGGGATAATGGAGTGCGTCTGATCTCAGGAGGGTATGGAATGCCGGGTTCCAATGAATTAAACAATGTTGAAAGGGAGGAAGCTACACGTCCTGTTGTTTCTTCGGCTTATTAGTTATGTTTGAAACCCTTATTCCCGCACCCCATTATCCCAGAATGGCTTACAAGCCAATTGTTAAACACCGCTAATCTTCTGCGCTTTGGGCACCGCCCTGAATTACTCTTAATTTCCCATCGCTTTTTGATTGCGAAAACGAAGACAGATACTGGACACCGACACCATAGTTATAGAGCACGACCGCACCGGAAATTTCTTGGCACCATCTCACTTTAGCACGGAAATGGTCGAAGCCAGGCCCATTGGCGGATGTGCGAATGGCGACCCGGATTTCTGCGCCGGCATCAAGTGGATAATCCGTCTCAAAATACATTCCACCCAAGCTGTAATTGTACATCCTGCCGTAGACATATTCTCCCGTATCACAATTTTCGATGGTGACAGGTGCCTCATACGTTAAGCGCTTGCTGGCTCTCTTATCATCTTTTGACATTTGATAGCTGGCTGCTCCCGGGTCTCTGGTTAGATATATTATTTTGCTATGCATCAAGACGACGGTGTTATTTTTTATTAAGCCGGGATAGCAGTGATCTGTTCAGAAACGTGTTATTTTCGAAATACATCTCGCCGTTCGATGCTATTACCATCCCAAATGCCTTTTCTGCGGTCCCGTGTTTTTCTTCGTGCAAGTTTACTTCTTCGATCAAATCCTCTTCTTCGATCTCGACCTGATCGTCTTTCAGTTCCATCATATGATTTATGATTTTGTCTTCGGTCATCGCCGGATCTTGTACCACCTCGGTCTTTTATTGCGTCCTCTTGCTCTGCGGAACTCAAAATGAACTCTCCTAAAAAACACCGACACAAATTCTTCTTCTACGGTTTTAACTACAATGGCGTGGTAACTAACTGGATGATCCTGCTTTGGTAAAACGGTCGTTCATCCAAAGCGCTTATTTTAAGTATGGTAACATCCTCACAAAGCAAGCTTTGTGCCAATGGAAATTTGAAAATCTCGGCTCAGGTATTTTGGGCCTTTAGCATGAGAGGGGTCTGAGGCAGGGTAATATATGATATAATTATGTAAAAAAATTTACCTAATATTGTGAATATTATTTCACAATTTTTCACAATTTTGATCAAAATTTTCTGATAATTGATCAAAGTTGGCAAAAAATTTGCCAAATTCAGGCTTTCGCTTTGACGGTCAAGGCTTTAATCTTTTTTGCGGTCGCCGAGCATTCCAGTTGCGGAATTTGCCAGTATCCATGGTGTCTCAACGAATTTCGGATCCGTTTTAGCAATTTTCTACGGTCGAGTTGCCCACCGGTTTTGCGCAGATGCTGGCAAAAGTAATAGGTGAACGCGCCATTATAGGTGCCTTTGATATACGCATCTGCCGAGGTCTGGTTGGCCATGCAGCCGGACCATAATATGTGTTTGAGCGTGCTGCGGGTTTCAGAGGCAAAACCCCTGCTGGGTTCGAGTTCGTCTTCTTCTCCGGCTGAACGGCAGACAATATCCATGGGGGGCGGGAGATACCGATCCAGGGTCTGATTTTCAGGCCCCAATTCGGCTGGTCGACCTAAGCCGTCGCCCCTCAAACCGGTGCCGGAATGGCAACAATCCAAACAAACTTCCAACAATATATTTTTCTTGAGTTGGCTGAAGATCTCATTGAGCATATCATCGGTAATAAATCCATCATCCCAATTCATGTCCCACGGACAAATCAGCTCATCCATATGATCCTGCAATTCATCCCCATCTCTGTCCCGGATTTGAGATCCATGGCCTGAAAAATGAAAGACCAGAAAATCACCCGGCTTTGCGCCGTCAACCATCCAACGGAGGCGCTTCAGGATATTGGCCTTGGTCGCGCGTCTGTCCACAAGCACCCGGATATCTTTATTCGTGAAACCATGATAGGTTTTTAAGATATCTCGCATATTGGTGACGTCATTGATACATCCTCTCAGGTCATTTATCCCTTGATAATCATTAATACCTACCAATAGTGCTCGATTTGCCATGATGCACCTCCTTTTGTTGAAGACCGATACGCTATTTCAGATTTTTTTCAGATTTTATGCGCAGATGAAGATCGGTAAAGGTCTGCGGTGACTGATCCTCTCGACGGCGGGTGATCGAGATGACTTTGGCGGGACAGGAAACCGCACACACACCGCAACCAATACACCAGTTCTCGTCCACCTCGGGCCGTTCATCCACCATGATGACAGCATCCACCGGACAAATTTCCGCACAGTTGCCGCAACCGATACATTCATCCAATTCGGTTTGTCGGATAAAATAAACGGCCATTAATTGATCGCGCGGGATTTTGCGGCGCCGAATGATGCCCACATTCCAGCAATAATGCCCGCAGCAATTGCAGGTATGCTTAATTCCTCCCTGGGCGTTGTCCACCATGTGAACCAGGCCCTCTTCTTCACTGGCTTTTAAAATATGATGGGCTTCATCTTTGGAGATTTCCCGTGCCAATCCCTTATCGACGACGAATTCGGCCATTTCGTCGTATTTAATGCAGACCTCCAGGCTGTGCTGGCAATCCGTCCGGCCCAGGATCTTAGCGGATAGACGACATGGACAGTGGGCGACGGCAATCTTGTTGGCGGTCTGCACGATGGAACCGATCTGCTCATTGGGCATCACTCCCTGCATGGGCACTTCTATGGTTAAATTGGCCGGGCTATATTTGTAGGTTTTTGTGGGCACACCTCCGTAAACCTTGCCGGTGGTAGGTACGGAGAAATAGTTTAATACGAGCCTGGCCATTTTTTGGGCTCGCGCATCGTTTTGCCCGCCCCAGAAAAATGTTTGCGGCACCCCAAATCCAACTTGAAGCAAGGCGTACCCTTTGGTGCCGTCCGCCATTTTTGCAGAATAAATAATGCCACGGTCGGAAAGCGACGTCAGTGCCGGAACCACCGTTGATTCAGGCAAATCAGTGCGGGATATAATCGTGTCCAGGCCAACGACGTCCAGCGGGGCCAGTTTATTCGGTATGGCCAGGGCTACTTGAGCTTCTTCGGGACTGAACATTTCTTTGAGAAGGTCGATGAGCTCTTCCGTGTATGGATAACCCATGACTAAATCTTCCAGATGGTTTGCCAGACGCAGATATATATCGGGCATGTTTGAATTTCCTTTTTACCATTTTTTGATAAGCATCACGCGATCCGCTTATCGTTTGAATTCCGGATCAAGCGTGAACCCGGTTAAAAGCTATTCAAAGTGGCATACACGTCGTAGCTTGTCAAGTTGATGCCGGGCGAGTACTATAAATTTAATATGAATCCGGCAATTTGATCGCCACCATTGGGAACGTTGCGTGCGATACGCGGCATTTGCAGCAGGCGATCTAACTGATCCATCCAGCTGCCGGATTGGAATTCTGATTCACTGATCGGTAGTCCTGACATTTCGTCTTCAATAAACGTCACCAGCCTTGAAGCTTCGCGGTTATTTGAGCAGGGAATATATCCAAAGGGAACGCCGGCGTGATATACTTCGGCGATGGTACTGTAACCGGCTTTACCAATGACGCTATCGGCGGCATTCACCAGATCCGGATGAAAAAAATCCGAATGGTGAGGAAGAAAAATCATATTGTCATGATATTGCAGTGTTTGACATCCGCATGGAATCACAAAGTGGATGTCGCGCCGGGTGCTTATTTTATCTATAAATGTATATTCCTGGGGGACCCCGCCGGTGGTGATCAAGACCAGTGTGTTGTTTTCGGACAAACCCAGTTTGCGGCGAACATCTACTTTGGATGATTTAATTTTGCGGCTCGCGGGTCCGGCGCAAAGCTCAACGGGTTTGGGATTGCATACCGGTTCAGTCTGGATGTGAACATCTGCGCTATTGAAAACCCGGCGTAAATAGTGGATATGCGCTCCGATTTGCTTGTTGTGATCGAGATACCCTTCATAGATCCAATCCCACGTAAAATTTTCTACCAATACGGAAGGGATACCGGCTTCTTTTGCGATCAAAAGACCCATTGGCGCCACATCGCAAATTGCCAGCCTGCAGTTAAGATGGGTTATTTCACGGGAAACAGCGGCAATTTGAGTGGCCCTATAGGGCAGCAGTTGATTCAGCTGGGCTATGGTTTCGTCAAGATCCTCTTCAAACGGTGTCTTTTGCACCAGCCCCAAATCCGTCCTCAAATAATGGTAGTTCAGAAATCCGTCGAGATTATCGTGAAAAAACCAGGATGGCGTTGCGGCATAAATCTCAAAGCCAATTGAAGGGTCAATTGCATGTATGGCTTCCATTACGCTGGCAGCCCGGGCGGCGTGACCAAAGCCGTGGGGAGAAATAAAATAGGCAATCCGATTCATTCATTAATCACAAAGTGGGCGCGTCTGTTTTTGGCCCAGGCTTCTTCAGTTTCTCCGGGATCCAGGGGGCGTTCTTCACCGAAACTCAGCGTTTGCAATCTGGATTCGGCAATTCCCAAGTCTATTAAAAACACTTTTGCGCTGTAAGCGCGCCGGTCGCCCAATGCGAGGTTGTATTCGTTGGTTCCGCGATTATCACAGTGCCCTTCAATCGTCACTGAAACTGCTGGATTATCTTTGAGCCATAGGGCTTTTTTGCGTAAGATTTCCTGAGCTTGCACGCTCAATCGGATGCTGTCGAATTCAAAGTGAATGTCCTCATTTTGAAATACAGCGCGTTCAGTTAGTTTTCGTTCTTGCTCCATCTCATCAGATAATCCTGTTTCTTTTACACCTTCTTCTTTCAGGCTTTCCTCTTCGATGGACTTTTGTCTTTCCAGTTCCCTTTGGCGTGCCTCTTCTTCCGCCTTGCGCCTGGCTTCTTCCTCGGCAGTGGTGGTCGCGGGGGGCTGAGAAACGATTCTTTTCTTCTGGCAGGCAGGCACAAGCATGATCAGAGCTATAACCAGAACGAAGAAATACATCGGATACCGTTGCTTCATAACATTCTCCTTTTGAACGATTAAATATTTAGAATATTAACCCATTAGCCGGGTTGATGGGTTGTTTTCAAATCCCGCCGCGGCGGGATTACAACCGTCACCTTTTCGGCCTATGGCCGATACCCCGCCTCTATTTGGGCCATAAGGCATCAACCAAGGCGGGGGGTCGTTGCCCCATAATTTTACAACCTACATAGGTCTGATTAATTAATGAACTATATATCAAGCCAAAGCAGTTGTCAAAACCAAGTGGGTGAGTAAGAAATATCGAACTCGGAAATTCGAATATTGAAGATTTGCATGTCACTATCCAAATCATTCACTCAAAAGAATAGGCGGCCCACGGGGATATGGGCCGCCTTTCTCGATGTGGAGGACATTGGAGGTATTGCACAGAAGCATCACCTTTGGGGTGGACTATTATATAAAATACCACGATGTGGTATGTCAAGTATTTTTTTATTATTTTAAAAAAAATTATCAATTTACGAAATTTTGTCTAAATATCTGCCTTTATAGCGAAAGTTATGAAAACAAGGTAACAATATTTGATAATCTTTTTCATAGTTTCAGATCGTGATTTTAAGCGGGGTTGGTCTAAGTGGTCATAATTAAATAAAAAATTATAAAAACAGAGCAGTTTGTGGAGTTTGCATTATTTTTGCAGACTGATTAAAATACCGTCGAAACGCATCGTGCATTTAATGAAACCTTTCACCTCATAAGCCTTAAACGATGAAGCAGCTATTCAAATTCTTAATGATAGCGGTGGCCTTATTCATCTGCTCCTGCGGGCCAAAACCGAGCCAGTTACATACGACATCAGAGCCTGATGAGGCCGCCATGCTTTTCCAAACTGCCGAAGGTTTTTTTGAGGAAAAATCTTATGAGAATGCCCTGATTGCTTATCAGGTATATCTGAGCCGTTTTCCAAAGGGTTCTTCGGCAGACCTTGCATTGGTGCAGTTAGCCGAAATTTATGCCTTACAGAGAAATGGCAGTGCCAGACTTGAGGCCTATCATCATTTGGTAACCGAATATCCGACCTCTCGGTTTGTCGCCGATGCTTTGTTGGAAATTTTACGTATATATTACAAAGAAGGCGAATTTAAGGAAGTGATTCGGAAAGCTTCCCAGGCTATCGGAATAGTCGATTCCGAAGCACATATGAGGCAGATTTACATATTACTGGGAGACACGTATTTCGCTCTTGGCTCGCCGGTGGATGCTACGTTATTCTATACCAATGCACTTCAAATGTCCGATCACAACGAAGAACAACTTATCTTGGCGAAGCTCAAAACTGCCTTTGACCAATTAGACGAAGAAGATATTGTGACCCTTTTAATGATGGACGATGGGGTCCCTAAAGACCGTCTTCTTTACCAGCTCGCTTTGATCTTTTACAAAGAAAAAAATTATGTAGAGGCGGAGAAACTTTTTCTCGAATTTATTAAAACTTATCCCACCCATGATAAAGCGCTTCAGGTTGAGAACCTGATTGAAGAAATTCGTCAGAGAACCGATTTTGACCGTCATCTCATCGGCTGTCTGCTGCCGCTTAGCGGACCCTATGAAAATTTTGGAAAACGGGCGTTGAGAGCTATTGAACTGGCGCGGGATCAATACAATGCCCGCTCAGGTCAATCCAAATTCGGAATTATCGTTAGAGATACCCATTCCGACCCGGATTATGCCATTGAAGCTCTCAGGGATTTGGATGAAAAGCGAGTTGCCATCATCATCGGCCCTATTGCAACCAGTGAAGCTGCGGCGCGCGAATCACAAAAAAGAAGCATTCCAATTATTACCTTAACTCAGAGACCCGGCATCGTTGAAATCGGCGATTATGTCTTCAGAAATTTCCTAACCCCTGAAATGCAGATTGAGGCTATCGTACCGTTTGCCATTGAAAAGCTCGGTATCGAGCGGTTTGCGATCCTCTACCCGGATGAAAATTATGGCCATACGTTTATGAAAATGTTTAGAGACAAGGTCCTGAATTATGGCGCCGAAATTACCGGAATAGAACCTTATGACCCTGATCAGACGGATTTTGCGGGTCCGATCAGCAAGCTTGCGAATATTAATTTAAAGGATTGGAAATCGAAAAGCCGGAACAGA
>JASFPE010000114.1:0-12773 GCA_050116155.1 Desulfobacterales bacterium | reverse complement strand
CAACCAAGAGCGGACCCTTCGTCCTGGAAAAAGATATTTTATCACTCAACGTCGCAATCAAAGAATTGCAGATGGTGAAGGATCTGAAGTTTGCTGTGATAATGGATCACGAAAACAACATCCTGGCTCACACCGACACAGAAATGATGAATCAAAAGTTTGAGCGGATGCAAAATGAAAAAACGATCAATACGATCGACGGTGTCTCGATCATAACCGGTTTCGCACCGGACAAAACAAAGGCAATCGGGTTTTTTAAAAATATTATTTTTTCAGATGTAGAGATCGGAAGAGTTTTTGTTGCGCTATCCGCTGCACAGCTTCATCAGGGTCTTAATCAATCGCGATTCATTTATCTGTCCGGTGTCATCCTGTCGATCATGTTGCTGGGTATCATCTTCGTCTGGCTGGACCGCAGGGCAAAAGCAAAAACCCTCAAAATCAGCCAGGATATAGAAAGCATGCAGCAAATCGGTCCGTATCTTTTGAAACAAAAAGTTGCCCGGGGAGGTATGGCGGAACTGTTTCTTGCAGATTACGTTCGCCGGGACGGTTTCCGAAGAAAAGTTGCGATAAAACGCATTCTGCCGCACCTGGCAGGAAACAAGGATTTTATCAAGATGTTCACCCGTGAAGCCCGGTTGGCAGCCTTACTGCAACATCCTAATATTGTTCAAATTTTTGATTATGGAAAAATTGAGAACGCTTATTTTATTGCAATGGAATACATCGACGGGAAGAATCTAGCAGAAATCCTTTCGGCCATGAATCAGGGCCTCACTGTTGAGCAGACCGTTTTCATTATATTACAAATCTGCAAGGGCCTGGATTATTCACATACGAAACGGGATGAAAAAGGAACAGCGCTTAATATTGTCCATCGAGATATCAGTCCGCAAAATATGCTGATCTCTTATCAAGGTGAAGTAAAGATCAGTGATTTTGGAATTTCAAAGGCCAGATCCGAGCCGAGCTTAACCCAGGCCGGCGTTGTCAAAGGCAAACTGGCATATTTGTCACCGGAACAGGCCCTTGGAGAAACTATCGACCAGCAGGTCGATATTTATGCACTGGGCCTTGTCTTTTATGAAACACTTACCGGCAAGAGAGTGTACAACTTTAGCAACGATGTTGAGGCTATCCGAACGATTCCAAAAAAAGATATTGATTCTTTGACAAAATCCATGCCTGATCTTCCGCAAGAAGTAAACCGCATCGTAATGAAATGCCTGGAAAAGGATAAAAATAAACGGTATCAGGATGCTTCTGCTTTATACCATGATCTGTTGGCCTGCAAAAAAGAGCTTAAAATTACTTTCGATACTGCCGACCTCGCAGAGTTCATGAGAAAAAATTTCAAGAAAAACGGCAACCCCCCAGAACAAACGTAAACTTATACTGGAAGAGTGCGATATGCCCAGCAGAAAATTTGCCGGTAAAACCGATATCGGACTTAACCGTAAAAGCAACGAGGATGCATTCTTCATAAGTCCCGATCAGCATTTCTGTCTGGCCGCAGACGGTGTAGGAGGTACTGCGGCAGGGGGGCTTGCCAGCAAAATCTTTGCTGAAAGTGTAATAGAAACGTTTGCCGGCAACTCCGATCGATCCGAAAAGGAAATTAAGCATCGCGTCCAAAAAGCCTTCCGTCTGGCAAACGAAAACATCCTGAAACATGTAACTCAGAATCCGGATCACAAAGGAATGGGTTGCACGGCAGAGCTTTTAGCATTTTCTGATGAGGGATTCATTATCGGTCATATCGGAGACAGCCGCACGTATTGCCTAAGAAATGGGCAGCTGGAACAACTCACACAGGATCACACTTTAGTCCAGCAGCAGCTGGAAGCGGGGTTAATAGCCCGGGACAAGATAAAACAGCATCCCTTGCGCAATGTCATCTTCCGCTCCCTTGGTCTGACGAAAGAGGTCGAACTCGATCTATTGAAAGGGAAAGCTTGCCCGGAGGATCTGTTTCTCCTGTGTTCAGACGGTTTAACCGACATGGTTCCGGATGATCAAATTCACGATATTTTGAGTTCCGAAATCGATATCCACCGCAAGGTCGAGGAACTGATTGAGACGGCTAAATCGGTCGGTGGGAACGATAATATTACCGTCGTTCTTGCTGCCGTTTATTAAAAGCATCTATCTTGTCCCCAAACAAGTTGATGTAAATTTCCTCTCATCCTGCGTCTGGTGATCGGAAATTGAAAATCGAAGGCGAAAACATGGCAAATCCCTATCTGGAATGGGTTGATAAGGACTCGCAAACGCAGAAGATAGAAATTGTTGACAAGGTTTTTATCGGACGAAGTTGCAAGGGTGTAGATCCTCAAAAAAGGATCCTGGTGCACCATGAACGGGTATCCAGAGATCATGCGGTAATTCGTCGTGGTAAAAAAAGCCTTCAAATTACAGATATGAGTAAAAACGGCACCTGGATAAACGGAACACGAATGGCCGCCGGTTCATCCGGTCAGCTTGTGGATGGGGATACCATCAGCCTGGGGGACTTCTCCTGTCAGGTATATTACCCCGACGATTTTACCGCGGTTAAAGATAGGCCGGTATTCACTGATTACACGATGGTAACCCCGGCCGAGGTCATCGTAACCAATCTTGTCGCTGATGTCAGAGAATTTACTGCATATTCACAGGCAAATGCTTCATTAGATGTCTATGCCCTGATGAAAGAGATATTCGACACATTCAGCGCTATCATTACCAAATTCAAAGGAACCATCAAAGATTATGCCGGCGATGCAGTTTATGCCTTCTGGGATCATGGTGTTGACCCGATAACAGCACAGGCCGTTCTGGCCTGTCAGGCCGCCATCGAACAAACCCAAACTACAGAAAAAATACGGGCCAAATTATCCGGAGAAAACATTGCAGTTGATAATTTGCAGATGGGGTGGGGTATTACAACGGGCAGAGTAACTATGTCTCACTATGGTTCACGGGCAGCCGATTTGGCTCTGGTCGGTGATTGTACGAATTTGGCCTTTCGTTTATCCGGTATCGCGAACAAAGAATTCTCAGAAAAAATTGTTATCTGCTCACAAACTGCAAAACTGGTCCAAAACCAGCTTTCGATAAAGGATCTGGGCAGTATTCCCATCAAAGGAAGGAAGGGCCAGGAAAAAGTTTTCGCCTTGTGCCAGCCCAGGTAATTCCCTAACCATATTCTTGTATTAATGCTATAACATACTGGTCCAGTTTCTTTATAAATAATCTTCTTGAAGATATTGCGCCTTTTTTGATTTTAAGGTGGGCCCAGCATGATTCAATTTTATTTAGAGCCGAAAGTTATTTTAACCTGGGAGGATTTTGTAAATTCAAAGCCTAATTTTTCCATTGCCCTTGATGGTTATGTTAAAGGGCCTCCAAAATTTTTAATTCAAGGGCCTTATGCCAATTTCAATCATCATGAGGGGGTTGCCCGCATCGCCACGCGTAGTACCTGCGCCCAGGTATATTTTTATATTTGCCTGGGATTGCTTGATACTTTTCAAAAACACGGGGAGCCCCATGCCAATGTATACATCAACGACGTCGATCAGGATATTTGCTTATCCTGTTGGTTGCTAAAAAATTCTGATAAGCTGATTCAGCTAAGGATTGACAGCGTTTTATTTCAGTTAATCATGTTTGAAGATATTCTGGATGCGTCAGCCGGTGCCTACCCGATAAATCCTGAAAGACCGCTGCTTCGGAAGCAGGCATGGATATATGAACCTTATACCAGCGCTCGGGCTGATGGAAGCATCTATCACATGTCTAAAAATGAAATGGTAAAAATCCTCTGGTCGGTGTGCGACAGGATTGATTCCGCTATTAAAGGACATAGCGTGGAAATAGAACTTGATACAGCCTTTGAGACGATAGGTGGAGGAGACGGCTGGCAGTTTATCATAGAAGAGGGTCCTTACGCGCGTACCAAACTGTTCTCTGGTGGAATTAAGGCCTATGTCTCTCTGGTAGAAGGCCGGGAGGGTTTCTATTTTTATACCATCGGTAAAATGTCGCCCTTTGTCAAGTTTCCGATAAATCGAATTTATGAAGCCTTGAATAAGGCTGAGAATCTGTCATCGCTGGAAAACTGCTGGGGTGGAAGCCCAATAATAGGTGGTTCACCGCGAAGAACCGGCAGCCGGTTATCACCTGACAAAGTAGAAAAAGTCATCAATGAGTGTATTAGGCTAGAAAAGAACGGATAAAAACATTTCTTCTTATGAACAAAACGAAGTTGTTGTCAAATATCAAAGGCGATCTCTCCGGTGCAATATCTGCTGCCATTATCTCCATACCGCTTTCCATCGGGTATGGCATTATCGTATATAAACCTTTAGGCGCCGAATTTATCCCTTTTGCGGCATTGTTAGGAATATACGCCTGCCTCTTCGGGGGCATTTTCGCTTCACTGCTTGGAGGAACCGATATACAGATTACCGCTCCGAAGGCACCGCTGACTCTCTTACTTGCTTCTTTTGTTGCCCCCTTGGCTGCAAATTTGCAGATCTCGGATGCTGCCTCCCGGCAGGTGATCATCGTTGGTTTGGCATCCATATGTGTTTTCGCAGGTGGCATCATTCAGTTTTGTTTCGGAGCGTTGCGCCTGGGCAATCTAATCAAATATGTTCCCTATCCGGTTGTTTCGGGATTCATGAACGGAATTGCTTTGATTCTCATTTATGAGCAGCTTGCTCCTCTGATTGGCGCAGGCAACCACATCTCAATAATTGAAATCTTATCAAATCCTTCAGTGGTCCAACCGTTCACACTTTTAGTCGGCTTAACCACAATAATAGCGGTTTTTTTGTCTAAGCGATTTTTTAAAGCGATACCGGCTTCGCTGGTAGGACTTGTGATCGGAACAGCCGTGTTCTACACCTTGAAAATGATCGGGGGTGTTTCCACTTTAGGTCCGGTCATCGGAAATTTTAGCTTTCAATGGCCAAAACCCGATATTTTCCTTAAAATTTCTGGATTAATCACAGAGGTCGATATCGTTGATCTCCTCCCAAGCATTTTAATTACCGGAATTGTTCTCGGGTCTATCGGTTCGCTTGAGTCTTTACTAAGTTCTGTAGCTGCAGATAATTTTACCGGTACGCGACACAAGAGTAACAAAGAACTCATGGGTCAGGGCATCGGCAATATTATAAATTCACTCTTTTCAGCCCTACCTTCTGCAGGATCAGAGCTCCATAACATGGCAAATTACAGAGCAGGTGCAAGAACCCGCTTATCAGGTCTGGTTTGCGGGCTTTTAATTTTTCTGATTGTATTGACGTTGGCATCAATTATTGGAAAAATTCCGCTAGCCGTAATTGCCGGAATCATCGTATCCGTTGGTTTGGGCTTGTTTGATAAATGGACGCTCGATCTATTTCGAAATCTGTTGCAAACTCATGAACAGCAAAAAAGAATCATCGCTAATCTTGCCGTTACTATTGTTGTAGCGGTTATCACGGTGTGTGTTAACCTCATTGTTGCAGTTTTAATCGGTATTGCCATAGCATCGGGATTATTTATTGTAAGAATGGGAAGATCCATCATAAAACGGAAATATTATGGCGATCAGATCCATTCCAAAAAGGTCCGTAGCATTAAGAACAATACGTTACTGAAAGAAAGAGGCAAAGGAATCATTGTTTATGAACTCCGGGGTCCGCTATTTTTCGGCTCTGCCGATAATCTTGCTATGGAAATTGAGAGCGCAATGAATCACTACACCTATTGCATCCTTGACATGAAGCGAGTGAGCGAGATTGACAGCACGGGGGCCAAAATTTTAAGTCAGATCAGTAAAAAATTAAACGAATCCGGTAAGTATCTTCTGATCAGTCACATGACCGACAACCCTGCATTAGCGGAATTCCTCAAAGCGATGGGCGTATATAGTGCCTTGGCTGAAGACTGTTTTTTCCCGGATACCGATGCCGCCCTTGAATGGGCTGAGGACAACGTGCTGACCCAATCCATTGATCTGGCAGGAATATTGGGCGGAATTGAACTTGAGCAGATGGATATTTTAAAGGATTTCACCCAGGAAGAAATTCACGTTTTAAAACAAAAGCTAACCTTTAAGACTTTCAAAAAAGGAGAGATAATTGTGAGGGAAGGGGATACAGATAGGAATTTATTCTTCCTGACAAAAGGATCCGTGAGTGTTAGAATTCACTTACCGGAAAGCGACCGCTATAAACGCCTGATCACCTATAGCCCAGGGGTAGCCTTTGGGGAAATAGCTTTTTTAGACGGGCGTCCACGGTCTGCCGATGTCTGGTCGGATGAAGAATCGGAAACATATCTGCTTTCCCCCGCCGAGTATGCCGTTTTACAGAATGAAACCCCGGAAATCGCTGTTAAACTGGTTCGCAATATCGCTTTGGATTTGAGTGAACGCTTGCGTATAAGAACAAACGAAGTCAGAGTTTTAGAAGAGGGTTAGATGTAAATTTCGGTTAAACCGGTATCGCGAAACTAAGGAACAGTACCCCAAATTATCATATTCGCCCAACCTGCAGAACGGGTCTGCAATTGCATATCCCCACTTAAAATTTACCCGGACTATAAAAGGTGATTTTTGAAAAACAGATCCAATTGAGATATGATAGTAGAATTTGAACGGGCTGATAATTCAGTTCCAGGCTAAGACATTTTTGAGAGCTCCAAAATTGGCAAGGTAGTCTTTCTAATGGTATTTTCAAGCACCTTTTTTCTTTTCGGTTTTCTGCCGGCAGCAATTCTTTTTTATTATGCCCAGCGACTATTCCGTTATATGGGACTGCGCAACGCCACGCTTCTTTTTTTCAGCTATCTTTTTTACCTTTACGGTGCTGCAGATTTTCTTCTAATCCTCATAATGTCGACTTTCGCGGATTTTCTGCTCGGACTTCTGATCGATCGCGACCCCCGCCATAAAAGGGTGTGGTTGTGTCTTTCAGTGGTTCTTAACCTGGGTCTACTGGCCTATTTTAAATACGCTAATTTTTTTGTAACCGAGTTCAACAGCGCTCTGGCATATTTCCAATATCTTCCCCTTGATTGGAAGGAGGTTATATTCCCGATCGGAATCTCGTTTTTTACATTTAAAAAACTCAGTTATATCATTGACGTTTACCGGGGAGAAAGCCCTGCGATGGCAAATGTTGTCGACTTTGCTCTTTACATTGCCGTATTTCCTCAAATAATCGCCGGACCGATTGTTCGCTACGATTATATTCGCAGTCAACTTAAGGAGCGCAGGGAATCGTGGAACAATTTCTATATGGGTATTCTGCGCTTCTGCTGGGGCCTTGCCAAAAAAGTAATGATCGCAAATTCCTGCGGTCAGATCGCCGACGTTATATTTAAGCTTGATTTGGAACTCCTCGATACCAAGGTTGCCTGGCTCGGTGCGATTGCTTACACCCTTCAAATTTATTTCGATTTTTCGGCCTATTGCGATATGGCCATCGGCCTGGGCATGCTGTTTGGTTTTAAAACTCCGGAGAATTTCAACCGACCTTACTCCGCCATAAGTGTTACGGATTTCTGGCGTCGTTGGCATATAACCCTGAGTCAGTGGTTCAGGGATTATCTCTATATTCCTCTGGGCGGCAACCGGCGGGGGATACTAAGAACCTGTTGTAATATGGCTGTGGTGTGCATTCTATGCGGATTCTGGCATGGAGCCAACTGGACGTTTCTCATCTGGGGCATTTACCATGCGGTGTTTCTGGTTCTGGAACGCGTCACCGGTGCCCGCAGCATCCCCTCTGAAAAATATAGGGCCATACGCCGCGCCATAACGCTGTTTATCATTACAGTGGGTTGGGTAATCTTTCGTTCCGAGGACATCTCTCAGGCATTAGGGTTTTTAGGAACGATGTTTTCGGCCTCTGATGTGAACCTTTCTTACGAATTGATCCGGGCACTAAACTACCGCAACATGCTATTTTTGATCATGGCCCTGACGGTGTTCTTCCTGCCCGGTGATTTTTCGGGATTTAAAATGCTACTCGATAAAAAAGATCCGGTCGCGCTGACTGCGGCTGTATTAATGATTTTGCTGCTATTTCCCTATTGTGCAGCAATGATTATTGGGGGGAGCAGCAGCCCCTTTATTTATTATCGATTTTAAAAGTACGATGAAAAAAATACTGTCATTGATATTTGGTGGCCTTCTTTTATTACCGACCGTGACATGGATAATTAACCTGGATTTCGGTATCCCAATAAATCGTATCGGATTGAATCCCCCGCGAATATATACCCGGGCCTTTCTGGACAACCAGTACTATAAAGCTTTCGATCAATATTATAATGACAGTTTTTCCCTGCGAGGTCCTCTCGTTTTTGCGAAACGATGGGTGGACTTCCACGTCTTCCGCATGACGGATGTTCCGGAGGTCCATGTCGGCACTGAGGGATGGCTTTACAGTCGCGGGTCAATTGAAGACCTGCACAAAGAGGCATGCGGCAACCGGGCCGATGTAGAACTGATGGCATTGAAGCTCTATACCCTGGAAAAGGTTATCGAAGCCACGGGACGGCGTTTTTTCTTCACGGTGGCGCCAAACAAATCCACAATCTACCCCGAATTTGTGGGGTATCTGCCACAATCCAATGCATGTAATCACAGCCGCTACGATTTACTCCTTGACGCCATTTCGGCTTTACGGCTGAAAAATTTTGTAAAGATTGACCAATTGTTGAGCAATGCCAAAGCAAGCCATGCGTTGCTCTACGACAAAACTGGCGCCTATTGGAATGGACTGGGTGCCATGGTGGTCGCTGGAGCCCTTCAGAGAGAGATAGTTGAGGACCCACAGGAAGAAGTGATATTGGATTACATGCCCATGGCAACCGTCGACCCCGATGATCTTAACCGTCAGTTAATGGGATTCAAATCTCCAGCCGGGGATAAGTCTTTCAGGTATTATGCTGGCACCGGACGTCTCAGTCATCCGGTTGGCATTGTTTATGGCGATAATTTCATTCAGAAACTGCTGCCCTATTTGCGGCAAATGTTCAACCGGATTGACGTGATCCGTACCCACCACGTGCCGTCAAGACAGCACGGGGAAGACTTGAGTCGGTACGAGGTTATTTTTCTTCAAATAGCAGAATCTAAACTGGACTTCTTGGATATCGATATCGGCAGTCTTCTTTCGATGTTTGAGAATGAATTGCGAATGG
Source organism: Desulfobacterales bacterium (assembly GCA_050116155.1). GTDB lineage: Bacteria > Desulfobacterota > Desulfobacteria > Desulfobacterales > JAHEIW01. Next base: position 3,581 of record JASFPE010000114.1, on the reverse strand, counting down.
CCGGCCAGTATGCATTCGATCTTCAAACTGTTGAAGCGCTATCAGACATTTCGCTGAACCTGCATGCATCGGGTTTGGAAATAAAATCGGTGGGTGACGCATCGGTTTTTGGGCTTATATCCCTGCCGGCCTCAGATGAAAACATTTTCAGGTTGCTGAAGCTGTCGATCGAGGCCCCACACACAGACATAATGACCATCAGGTACATAGCCGCTCATCCCTTTAGTACTCCAAAATTTCTCAAGAAAGGGATAACCGAAGTTTATCTGTCGCTGCCTTTTCAAAAACTGCAATCTATTCAGATTCATCCGGGTAAACAACCCGGTGTTTATAAATTGCGATCAGCTGAAATAATCGAGTTTTCCAACGATTTCGATGCCGAAGAGCAGGATCCGCAATGGCGCATTGTTGCCGATACCGAATTAGAGGAAGGCCTTCCCCCGGCGAATTCAGAGACAGAATCGGAACTGAAACCTTCCAATTCAGAGCCACAAACCATGACATTCATAGCGGACTCGGAAATTGCAGTCAAATTAGATAGTGAAGATTCTAAAGATACCAACTCCAAACAGACAGAATCAGGGGATAAAAAACCATCGGTTAAAGAGACCGTCTCCATTGCGTTGACCGATTTTGAAGACGGGCGTATTTTCCAGCGCACGAACCGGCGTGCGGACATCGTCGTATCCGGAACATACACCGGCAAGCCGGGGGCCATAGAGGCCCGGGTGGTTAGAGACCGCACTCATGATGAGGTCGTAAGCTGGACTGTGATCGACGCCTCCCCACAAAATGAAATTTATGTGGGTGTGATCCCTGATGTGCCCCAGGGCGGATGGTACAACCTCCAGGTGCGCTGCGCAGAAAATAGGGATGCCTTGACCAGCGGAACCCATAAGTGGGGTGTCGGCATCCTGGTGGCTTGTCTTGGACAGTCCAACATGAAAGAGTGGTTTTACACCGGTACCGATTTAAGGCCTCATTCGTTATTGCGAAAATTCAACGGTAACGAATGGTCAAAACTCGGTAGACAAGGCAACGCGGCTGTCGCCTTTGGCAACCGGATAATCGAGCGATTGGGAATCCCAGTCGGTTTACTGGATTTTTCTGTAAATGGAGCGGGATTGAGAAAAGAGGCGGATTGGGGTACCGGATACTGGGAAGATACGGCGCGGGGTTCGATCTACAATCATTTTATAGCCGGCGTGTCAAAAGCCGGCGGTGCGGTAGAATTTGTCGTTTGGATTCAAGGCGAAGCGGATGCGGCGCGGGGCACCGTAACCGAGGAAGAGTATCGAACGTCTCTCGAGAGCTTTATTTTTAAACAGGTGCGGGTCGACATCGAAAACGGCTCTCATCAAGAGCACTTGCCATTTCTTGTCGTTGCGATGGTCAAACGTCCCGGCGGCAAAGATGATCCCCACCAGGCCGTCCGCAACGCACAGCACCGAGTGGCCGAAAAGGTTCCCGACTGCTATCTGGCGGCCACTACCCTTGATCTTAAAAACCAGGGTCGTCAGCACCTCTCTGCCAAAGCCTATTTAAAAATGGGATACCGTGTCGCCCAAACCGCATTATTTGTCCTGGGCGAAGAGACATACCACCGGGGGCCGGCTATCGCCGGAGCAAAGCAAATAGATGAACGAACAATAGAAGTAAAAATTAAGCACCGGGGCGGCACGGATTTTACCCCGGTTTCGCGCATTACCGGGTGGGAAGTATTAGCGCAGGATACGCCTGTGCCTGTCGCGGATGTCTATCGGCAAAATCCTCAAACAATCAGGATTATTCTCGAGCGGCCCCTAGCTGTAAAAGCAAAGGTGCGTTATTTATACGGCGCAATGCCGGATGCAACCCGTCCGGTTTTGGATAATTCAGCAATGTCTCTTCCTCTTGAGGAGAGCCAAATTGAAATTAAGTAGAAAAAATATTGATCATTTTATTAGTTAAATAAATCAAGGGCGTCCCTATTTTTATCTTGGTTTAATACCAAGCGCTTGCATAGCCATCTGGTATCAAACAGGTAATCTCTTGACCCTATTTTTCTTCAACTGGATACTTGGCCCGAGACCATTCTCTCCAGCCACCTTTTAGTGCATAAACGTTGGTAAAGCCTAATTTTAGAAGTTTTCGTGCCACACTGGCGCTTGTGGCCTCATTCGGTCAGGCACAATAAAGAACTAACTTCTTGTCTTTGGTATAATTTTCCTCCCATTACGTTGTCTTTTTCGGTTCAACGCGAGCGGCTCCCTGAATCTTGAACTCGCTGGCGCTCCAGACCCGACCTGTTCGAACGTCTAGAATGACAACATCTGTCTGGCCCATGATTGGTTTGAGCTCTTCCTTAGTTATCCGGGGACGTCTTGGCCAAATACCGTTGAAAAGGGGGCCAGAAGAACAATGGCCGATACGATTGCTGCAGAAAGTAAATTTTAAAAAACTATTGATAAAAGTAGGTCAGTATTATGAAATTGGCCCTGAAAATTTAAAAGCCGCCAGCAAAGAAAGCGCCATCACCACGGCTCGCACGCTGCTTTGTTGTTTGGCGGTGCGAAAGTTGATGATCAGCTGTGCAGGTGTCGCCCGAGCCTTGAATATTAGTCCGGCTACGGTAAGTCAAGCAACCAGCCGTGGAGCGAAATTATCGAATTTAGAACTAATACAAAAAAGCTTCTAACCTTTTAATAGACAACGATTATTATTAGCAGGCATGAAGAGAATAAAGTTAAGATGTGAATATGTAACGGTCGTCCCCTTACTTCCTTTATTTCCCTCAAGCCATCTGCCCTGGTTAATCTGAAAAATTATATTAATTGATTCAAAGCCAAGACAATGATATTCAATAACGATTTTGATTACTCATTTTCAGTATAATTTTGCTGTTCTTCTATATGCTGTTCACGTCTGATAATGGAGGTATAAACATGAGTTCTAAGGAATGGCCGGTATCCTACTGGCATTATGTACCAGGGCCTTCCAGCCCGCTGCAGATGATGCGCGGTGCCATCAAGTGTATGGACTGTGGTGGTGTCGGAGAAGGTGAAACCGTACTCATTTCCACCGACAGCAACAAGATCCGGATTGCTGAAGCTCTGGCCGGGGCGGCCTATGCCGTGGGGGCAACTCCGATTATCATTATCATTCCGCCGGTTAAGACCCACGGCGAACAGCTTCCGGAACCGATAGTCGCGGCGTTCCGGGAAGCGGATGTTTTCTTGCAGCCATCTACTTGGTCACAGACTCACACAAAGGCACGCGTAGAGGCAATTAAGGCCGGTAAGCGCGGTTCCACGATGTGTGAGATAACTGAGGATGCCCTGTGTGTCGGGGCGATCGAAGCCGATTATGAAGTCTGTGATCAACTTGGTAGGCGCCTGGGTGAAGTATTGGCTCGAAGCAGTGAGATTCGAATCACGACTCCGGCCGGGACCGATATACGGGGATATGTCAAGGAGCGGCCGGTGCAATACGAAACCGGACTTTTCCGTGAGTCCGGCCAATTTGCAGCTTTTCCCGACAGTGAAATCAATATTTCTCCAGTCGAAGGATCCGCCGAAGGACAGGTGGTCGGAGATGTCAGT
>JASFPE010000113.1:0-12810 GCA_050116155.1 Desulfobacterales bacterium | reverse complement strand
TCGAGACGTATTCCAGTCGAGATGCCAAAAATTTAGCGCAGATTATTATCCGCTTTGTTGAAAAACATCCGGCTGAAATCACAAAGGCCTGTTTTGGTATTGCCGGTCCGGTAGTTAATGGACGCAGCAAAGCCACGAACTTGCCCTGGGTGGTGTCGCAAGTTCAACTTCAACAGCGCTTTAACTGGCCGAAAGTACGTTTAATCAACGACCTGGAAGCCACAGCAGTTGCCCTTCCTTTTTTAAGTTGCCGCGAGTTGTATTCATTGAACAAAACGAGGGTTCGCAGGGGGGAGCCTATTGCACTGGTGGCTCCGGGAACCGGCCTGGGGCAAGCATTGCTGATTTTTCACAACGGTCGCTATCGGGCGTTGGCTTCTGAAGGCGGGCATGCAGATTTTGCGCCTAACAATGCCGCAGAAGTTCGTCTGTGGGAATATTTGCACCGCAAATTTGGTCATGTAAGCAATGAGCGGGTTTTAACCGGTCAAGGTCTGATTAATATTTATAGGTGGTTTAAAGCTTCAACAAAGCTCTCAGAACCTAAATGGTTATCCGAAAAAATGAAATTAATGGATCCGGCGAAGGTGATTACCCAAACCGCACTTGAAAAAAAAAATAGATTATGTATGAAGACAGTAAACATGTTTGTGTCCATACTGGGGGCGGTTGCCGGAAATCTGGCACTCACTGGTTTGACCACCGGCGGTGTTTATCTCGGCGGGGGAATATCAACCAAAATTTTGCCGAATATTAACCCTGATGATTTTATGGCGTCGTTTATAAACAAGGGTCGCTTTAAACATTTTCTGGAAAAAATACCGGTCAGGGTTATCTTAAATGATAAGGCTGCTTTGTTGGGTGCCGCTCGTTGTGCTTTAGAAATGGCTGGTCACTCATAACATTGAATCAACTTAAGGATTTCACCCGAGTTGAAATGTTGGAATAATGGAATATTGGAATGATGGGTTTTGGGATCATGGTGTAATGGTTTAATGGCAAAAATCATCTTAACGAAAATATTAAAAACAAAGATATTATCCTTTGACAAACCAATATTCCATCATTCCACCATTCCAGTATTCCATCAGCGGGACAAATTCGGAAACCCCAAAGAAATTATATATTTTCAGATAGTTGTAGAAATTCCAAGACGGAAAAATTGAAAGGGAGAGATACATGTCAAAAATCGCTGAACTCAAGAAAATAGGGCAGTCCGTTTGGTTTGATTTTATTCGACGCTCAATTATCACCTCGGGTGAATTAAGCGCTTTAGTGGATAAAGGCTTAACCGGTGTTACTTCCAATCCGGCAATCTTTGAAAAAGCCATTGCCGGCAGTTCGGATTATGATGAAGATTTAAAGCAAATTATTAAAACCGATAGATCCGTGGAGGAAATATATGAAGCCCTGGCCTTTACGGATATCACCCTGGCCACCGATGTGCTGAAACCGGTGTATGAAGCCACGAACGGAAAAGATGGATATGTCAGTTTAGAGGTCAGTCCAAAGCTGGCCGACGATACCGATAAAACCATCGTCGAGGCCAGACGGCTCTTTGAAACCGTCAATCGTCCCAACCTGATGATCAAAGTTCCGGCAACCCCGGCCGGCATACCGGCCGTCACGGAACTGATCGCATGCGGTGTAAACGTAAACGTTACACTCATTTTTGGTCTGGAAAACTATAAAGCGGTGGCCGACGCGTATATCGCCGGCCTGGAAAAATTGACTCAAGAAGGCCCGTCTGTAAATGGCGGTCACCCATCGCACAAGGTGGCATCAGTGGCATCGTTTTTTGTCAGCCGGGTGGATACCGCGGTTGATAAAGCCCTGGAGGAAAAAGGTAACACCGATTTGCGGGGTAAAATAGCAATTGCCAATGCAAAGGTCGCCTATGCCGAATTCAAAAATATTTTCAGCGGCCCTGGCTGGCAGCAACTGGCCGACAACGGGGCAAGGGTGCAGCGCGTGCTGTGGGCCAGCACCGGCACCAAAAATCCTGATTATTCCGATACGCTGTATGTCGACGAATTGATCGGTCCGGACACGGTCAATACATTGCCGCCGGCTACTCTGGAGAGCTTTCTCGATCACGGCAACATAGCCGAAACCCTCACAGCAGGACTCGATGAAGCCCGCCAACAACTCGCTCAGCTGGCGGCTCTCGGTATCGACCTGGAGGATGTAACGCAAAAATTACAGCAAGAAGGTGTGGTGGCATTCGCGCAGCCATTTGAGGCCTTGATGAAAAGCATTTCCGAAAAAGGCGAAAATCTTTTAGCCACCTAAACGGCATAGCGCATAGCGCATGGCGCATAGCGTTTTGATCAGAGAGATTATTATTTTCCCTTACGCTTTGCCCTTTGCGCTTTGCCCTTTGCTTTAATATACAAACGACTCCAAGGAGGGATATTATCTTAGTATTAATCTGGCCATTTAATTAGGGGGAACCAAACCAATGGCGACGCAGGATGAATTAAAACAGCAGGCCGCATTTCGTGCGGTTGAATTTATCGAATCCGGGATGGTGGTCGGGCTCGGTACAGGAAGCACCACCGAACACGCCGTCAAACGCATTGCAGCAAGGCTAGAATCAGGTGAATTAACCAAAGTCGTGGGCATCCCCACCTCAATTCGTACTGAAAAAATAGCCCGGGATTTGGGGGTACCTCTGGTCGGATTTGATGCCCATCCGGAAATTGATGTGACGATTGACGGCGCCGATGAGGTCGATCCCGAACTTAATTTAATCAAAGGCGGTGGCGGTGCCCTGTTACGTGAGAAAGTCGTGGCCCAGGCCAGTCGACGAAACATTATCATTGTGGACGAAAGCAAGCTGGTACCGATATTGGGCACCAATTGGGCGCTGCCGATCGAAGTAATTCCGTTTGCCAGTTATACGGAAGAAAAATTCCTCACCGCTTTAGGAGGCGTTGTCACTGTGCGAAAAGTGGATGACGATACGCCTTTCAAGACAGATCAGAATAATTTAATTTTAGATACAAATTTCGGCCAAATGACGGACCCATACAATTTAGCAGCAAAATTGAATGAGCGGGCGGGGATTATGGAACACGGCCTTTTTCTGGGATTGGCCACCGATGTTATTGTCGCCGCTGAAGGAAAAGTACGGCACCTGAAACGCGACAGTTAATTATCTTAGGAGAGACAATGGAAAAAACTGAATTTACCACCACGGTCAATATTCAAGGAAAAAAATACAAGATTTTCGATATCAACAAATTAGAAGCAAAAGGCATTGCCACCGTCAGCACCTTACCGTTTTCGATTAAAATCCTTGTGGAGAATTTGTTGCGCAAACTGGATGGCCGCATGGTCAAAGAAGAAGATTTGGTAAACATTGCGCGCTGGGAAAAACGCTACGATGCACCCCGGGAGATACCTTATCACCCGGCAAGAGTGCTCATGCAGGATTTGACCGGGGTTCCGGCGGTGGTGGATCTTGCAGCAATGCGGGATGCCGTCAAAGATCTCGGCGGCGATCCGACAAAAATCAATCCGCTGGTTCCGGTGGATCTGATTGTCGACCACTCGGTTCAGGTTGATTTTTTCGGTTCGGCAGATGCCTTAACCAAAAATGTGGCCAAAGAATATGAACGCAACTCCGAGCGCTATTCCCTGCTGAAGTGGGCTCAAAAAAGTTTCGACAATTTCAGAGTCGTGCCGCCAAATTCCGGGATATGCCACCAGGTGAATTTAGAATACCTGGGGCAGGTGATCATCACAGACAAAAATGGAAACAACACGGTTGCCTATCCCGATACCCTGGTGGGTCTGGATTCGCATACGCCCATGATCAACGGCATCGGTGTCATGGGATGGGGGGTCGGTGGCATCGAAGCCGAAGCCGTGATGCTCGGCCAACCATATTATCTGTCTATTCCGGAGGTAGTCGGGGTCAAGTTGGTCGGTAAATTATCAGAAGGGGTAACGGCAACCGATTTGGTTCTGGTGGTTACCGAAATGCTCAGAAAACACGGCGTGGTCGAAAAATTTGTTGAATACTATGGACCGGGAATGCAAAACCTCACGGTCACCGACCGGGCCACCATCGCCAATATGACCCCGGAGTACGGCGCCACCATGGGCTTTTTCCCCATCGATGATAAGACCATTGATTACCTCCACATGACCAACAGAGGACAACAGGCAAACTTTGTTGAAGCCTGCGCTAAACGTCTGGGTTTATTTTATACGGGCAATGAAAATCCCGAATATACGGAGACACTGGAATTAGATCTGACGCAGGTGGTTCCTTCTTTAGCGGGACCGGCAAGGCCACAGGACAGGATCACGCTGGGTGGCTTAAAACGCAATTTTGACACCATTCTGGGATGTGAATACGAAAGGGATACCGACGTAGAACATATCTCCAAATTTCACGACGAATCGGGCAGCAGCACCACCCGATCCGAGGCGACTCCCAAGCAAATGAAATCGTGTGAAATCATTATTAATGGCAAACCGGTAAAGCTGTGTGACGGCCATATTGTCATTGCAGCCATTACTTCATGTACGAATACATCCAACCCGGCTGTCATGCTGGGCTCCGGCTTGGTCGCCAAAAATGCCGTAGAAAAGGGCCTCACGGTACCGGATCATGTAAAAACCTCCCTGGCCCCGGGCTCAAAAGTGGTGATTGACTATCTAAAAGACGCCAAGCTGTTGCCCTATCTTGAAAAGCTTGGTTTTCATCTGGCTGGATTTGGCTGTACGACCTGCATCGGCAACAGCGGACCTTTGCCGCCTGAAATTGATCAGGGCATTGTTAAAAATGATTTAGCCGTGGCCGCAGTTTTGTCGGGAAACCGCAATTTTGAGGCTCGTATTCATCAGCGGATCAAGGCCAATTTCTTAGCCTCCCCCATGCTGGTTGTTGCTTTTGCCATTGCCGGAACCATTGATATTGATTTGACCACACAGCCCTTGGCTCTGGATCCCGCAGGTAATCCCGTATATCTGAAAGATATCTGGCCGACATCAGAGGAGATTGAAAAATTAATTCACAAACATGTCAAACAAGATTTTTTCAAATCCGAGTATGCCAAAATATCTGAAGGCGATGAATTCTGGCAAAAGCTAGCAGTTGAAGAAAGTACTACCTTTAACTGGGACGAAGCATCGACTTACATTAAAAACCCCCCTTACTTTGACGGTTTCACCCTGGATCCGGTCAAGCAGACCGATATCGAAGATGCCAATGTCTTGATTATGCTCGGCGACACCGTAACCACGGATCATATATCTCCGGCCGGTGCCATCCCACAGGAATATCCGGCAGGAAAATACCTCATCGAACATCAGGTTGCGCCAAAGAATTTTAATTCTTACGGTTCCCGAAGAGGCAATCATGAAGTCATGATGCGGGGTACCTTTGGCAATATTCGAATTAAAAATAAGCTTGTCGCCCCCAAAGAAGGCAGCTACACAGTTAAATTTCCACAACAGGAAGAAAAATTTGTCTATGATGCTGCCATGGAATACCAGGCTGAACAAAAACCGCTGCTGGTTCTGGGGGGCAAAGAATACGGAGCCGGTTCCTCAAGGGACTGGGCTGCCAAGGGTTCCCGTCTGCTCGGTATTAAGGCGGTTATCACCGAATCATGGGAGCGAATTCACCGCAGCAACCTGGTTGGCATGGGTGTTCTTCCACTGGTATTTAAAAAAGGCGACAGTTATGAGAGCCTGGGATTAGACGGCACGGAATCATATTCGATCACCGGCATTGAAAATATGACACCGCGCAAGATGCTTCAGGTAAATGCCGTCAAAAAAGATGGAAGTGAGATCAATTTTGAGGTGATGGCACGACTGGACACCGAAATAGATATAGATTATTTTGAAAACGGCGGCATTCTGCCGTATGTGTTGAGAAAGATATTAAAAGACAACTAAACATCAAAGTAGCTACCTGGAGTTTAAAAAGGCAAGTTTATAAATTCGAATTTCGGATTTACAACATATTAAAAGGGGATAGATCATGGCAACTGCTGGTAAAATCATAAAAAATGAGGACGGATCGTTAAACGTTCCCGATATGCCCATCGTTCCGTTTATTGAAGGCGACGGTATCGGTACAGATATATGGCCGGCCACACGCCTGGTGCTGGATGCCGCCGTCCACAATGCATACAGGGGACAAAAAGAAATTTCCTGGCTTGAAGTACTGGCCGGCGAAAAAGGATTTCAAAAAACAGAAAGCTGGCTTCCGGAGGAAACCCTGACGCAAATCCGAGACCATGTCGTGGCCATCAAAGGACCGATGACAACGCCGGTGGGAAAAGGAATCAGAAGCCTAAATGTTGCCATTCGACAGAAACTGGATCTTTATGCCTGCGTCCGTCCGATCAGGTACATTGATTCGGTGCCGAGCCCGGTGAAGCATCCCGAAATGATTGACATGGTTGTTTTTCGAGAAAATATGGAAGATTTGTATGCCGGCATTGAATATCAATGCGGCAGCCCGGAAGCCGCCAAGGTTCGCTCATTTTTCAATGAACAAATGGGGACATCATTGGCCGCAGATGCGGGTATCGGTATAAAGCCCATTAGCGAAAAAAACACCAAGCGACTGGTGGCCGCTGCGATTACCTATGCACTTGAAAACAAGCTTTCAAGTGTCACCTTAATGCACAAGGGCAATATCATGAAGTTTACCGAAGGTGCCTTTTCGCAATGGGGTTACGAAGTGGCCCAGGAAAAATTCGGCGATCAAACCACCACCGAAAAGGACCTTTATGAAAAGTACAAGGGAGAACTTCCTGAAGGAAAGGTTGTTATAAAAGATCGCATCGCCGATATGCTGTTTCAACAGGTGTTACTGCGACCGAATGAGTTTGATGTTATTGCCACGCCAAATTTGAACGGTGATTATATCTCTGATGCCTTGGCAGCGCAGGTGGGCGGACTGGGCATGGCACCCGGTGCAAACATCGGTGACCAATGTGCCGTGTTTGAAGCCACCCACGGCACGGCTCCCAAATATGCCGGCCTGGATAAAGTTAACCCCAGTTCTCTGATTTTATCCGGGGTCATGATGCTCAATTACATGGGATGGAAAGAAGCATCGGAGTTAATCTGGCAAGCACTGGTTGACACCATCAAAACCGGCACCGTGACCTACGATCTGGCCCGTCAAATAGAGGGCGCCAAAGAGGTTAAATGTTCGGAATTCGCCCAGGCAATAGTCGCTCATATCGCTTAGCTACCAGATTTAAAAGAATTGACAAAATAGCGCCAGCACGTTTAATAATGCCGGAAACCATTAAGAATTCATCTCCAAAATCAATGGCATAGAATTACCTCTAAGAGCGAAGACTTCAGTACATTTCGAAATTGACATAAAAAACAGAGGAGAAGGTTTTTATGGAAACGTATTACAATCCTGAAGATCTGCCAAAGTTTGAAGAAATCGGAAAAGAAGCACCTGAATTGGCCCAGAAGTTTTTTGATTATTATAATTCCGTCTTTGCTGAAGGAGAGTTAACCGAGAGAGAAAAAGCACTCATTGCCTTGGCGGTAGCACATACTATCCAGTGCCCATATTGTATCGACGCCTATACCCAAGCCTGTCTGGAAAAAGGATCTAATCTAACCGAGATGACCGAAGCCGTTCATGTCGTGACAGCGATCCGTGGTGGTGCTTCTCTGGTGCACGGAATTCAGATGCGCAATATTGCTCAAAAATTATCCATGTAAAAAAGGTAATTTAGGCCAAAAATGTCATCAGCAAAATTACGACCGGTCGACGGAAATAGCATAAAAGAAGCTGCAGCAAATGTTGTGCCCTTCAATGCGACCCTGGCCGAGCATGACCTCAAGTTGGTCCGCAATCAGACGCATACGCTGCAGATTAATCTCGGATTTCTATGCAACCAGACCTGTCATCACTGCCATCTGAACGCCGGCCCTGACCGCAGGGAAAACATGGATTTGGACACGGTAAACGCTGTGGTCGGCTACGCTGAAAAAAGCGGCTTTGAAACCGTTGACATCACCGGTGGTGCTCCCGAATTAAATCCCCATCTTCCCGATCTGATTAAAAAAATTTCCGCTTCTGCGAAAAGAATCATGCTGCGCTCCAACCTCTCTGCCTTAAACACCAGGCTAAATAATTTGAAGGATCTATTAAGATCTCACCAGGTGGTTATCGTCGCTTCATTTCCGTCTTTAAATGTGACGCAAACCGATTCCCAGCGCGGAGATGGTGTCTTTAAACAAAGTATAGACATTTTGAAAAAATTAAACGATCTCGGCTATGGATTCAATAGTGACGGCTTGGAGCTCAATCTGGTCTCCAATCCTACGGGAGCATTTCTGCCTCCCTCCCAGGAACAAACCGAAAAACGCTACCATCAAATTCTGGAAGACAGGTGGGGTATTTGCTTCAATAAACTATATAATTTTGCAAACGTCCCTCTGGGAAGATTTCGACAATGGCTGGTGGGGTCGAATAATTTTGAGCAATATATGCAAAAGCTTTGTTCCAGTTTTAATCCCTGTGCGGTTGAAAATCTGATGTGTCGCACACTGGTCTCGGTTTCATGGGATGGGTATCTTTATGATTGTGACTTTAACCTCGCCAGAGGCCTTTTCATGGGCGGTCGAAAAATCCACATTTCTGAAATGGACGGTCCTCCGGAACCGGGAGACTATATCGCTACCGCCGATCATTGCTATACCTGCACGGCCGGCTCCGGGTTTACCTGAGGAGGTGCCATTGAAACCTGAGGCCAGGTTTGCATGCTGCAAAATCTCATTAGGACTTGCCGTTTATATGTTTTTAAATTAAAACCATTCCAATGGCAGGCAGATGATGATGTTTCATTTAAGGAAGAAAATCGACCAAGTAAAAAAATTTTACCGGCTGTACACCACCGGCCTGAACCGCAACGAGGTCGAACGGCTGCTGAAAAAAGATACGCTGGAGGCTCTCGAATATTACAAAGACAAAACCACGCTCCGGGACAAGTCGCTGAAAACAAAATCGTTTAAAACCATGATAAGCGTGGTTAAAGAAATCTTTTTGAGCTTTCTGATGCAGCTCACACCGGGTCGCAGACTGTTCTATGGACTCAGTGTTATTGGCTTTGTGCTCGGGTATCTCTGGACGAAATGGCTATGGGTTATCGGCGCATTTGTCATCTTAAACTTTTTACTTGCCCTGGAGCTTGCCAATAAACTGACCACCCGCGACGAGTTGGAAATCGCCAGAGAAATTCAGGTCAGCCTCCAGCCGCAAAACATCCCTGAAATCCCTTGGTTGTCAATATCATCTTTCTCAAAACCGGCCAAAATCGTGGGTGGGGATTTTTTTAACATCGTTAAACGCCAGGACGACCAGATGCTGAGCATTGTCGGCGATGTTGCCGGAAAAGGAATTCCGGCTGCCTTGTATGCCGCTCACATTCAGAGCATGTTCGAGTCCCTGTCGGAACAAAGCGCCTCTCCGGCGGATATCATGAACGGATTGAACCAGCTCATCTGCAGGCGCCTGCGCGAAGGAGACTTTATTACGGCCGTGATTGCATTTTTTGAATCCAGGAAAAATTCCATGACCATTGCCCGCGCCGGACACAATTGGCCGCTATACTATAGCGCACAAACACATACCATCTCTTCCTTAAAACCTCCGGGGGTGTGCCTGGGTGTCAATATGGACATGGGGTTTTCTGCATGTCTCCAGGAAAAAATAGTGTCGGTTAATAGCGGAGATGTATTGCTGCTGTATTCCGACGGTGTCACCGAGGCCATGAATTCAAATAACCATCTGTTTGATTTAACCCGGCTGGAATCGGCCTTGAAAGAAAGTGCGCATTTTCCTGCAGATAAAATCGTTGCCGGCATCAACCAGCGGCTGGATGAGTTTATCCAGACCGAAGAACTTCACGATGATATCACGATGGTGGCGATCAAGGTAAAATAGACGGCTCGCCAAACAATCTGTTTTTTAGTCCTTTACTCAGAGCAATATTATGCCAGACGGCGTTCGTGAGCGGCTCATCATCTTTACGCGTTACCCCGAGCCGGGCAAAACCAAAACCCGCTTGATTCCGGTGTTGGGAAAGCACGGTTCAGCCGAGCTGCAACGCCAGATGACAGAGCATCTCATTTCACGATCCCGCAAACTCTCCCCTCACCGCGCCCTTTCAACCGAAATTCGCTATGAGGGCGGCAACGAAACCCTCATGCAAAACTGGCTCGGTGTTCAATTCACCTATGCGCTGCAGCCTGAGGGGAATATCGGCCAGCGTATGGGTCTTGTCTTCGAAGAAGCTTTCCAGTCCGGTGTTGAAACAGCAGTTATCATCGGCACAGACATTCCGGGCATCACAACCGATATTTTGGAAAATGCCTTTGAAAAACTTTACCACCATGACCTGGTGTTCGGACCGGCCCGGGATGGCGGGTATTATCTCATCGGTATTAAAAAAGCATCCTGGCCGAAAGCAAAAGCGCTATTGTTTAAAAAAATTCCCTGGGGTACAGCTTCGGTCTTGCCACAAACGCTGGCAGCTGCAGGAAAAATGGGGCTCAGCCATATTTTGTTGGAAACCCTGGATGATGTAGATCGACCTGAGGATCTTGCCGTCTGGCAAAAAGAAAGCCAGATGGCTTCAAGCGGCAAATGTCCTGATACCATCTCAATTATCATACCGGCACTAAATGAAGCAGATACGATAACAACTACGCTTTCTAAGATTACAAATGAAGAGCGCGTGGAAATTATCGTGGTGGACGGCGGCAGCAACGACGCCACCGCAGATCTGGCTAAATCATACGGAGTAAACGTGCTGAAGGCAGCACCTTCAAAAGCCAAACAAATGAACGCCGGAGCTAAAATCGCAACCGGCGAAATTCTCCTGTTTCTGCATGCAGATACGCATCTGCCGAAACATTTTGCAAAATCCATCATATCTGCAGTCTACACTAAAGGCGTTGTTGCCGGCGCGTTTCAGTTATGCATCGACTCAGATGCAAAAGGACTTCGATTTATCGAACGGGTGGCAAACTGGCGCTCACGTCATCTACAGGCACCCTATGGTGATCAGGGAATTTTTGTGACCCAATCGCTTTTCCATGAAATTGGCGGGTATCCGGACATGACGATCATGGAGGATTACGAGTTTATCCGCCGATTGAGACAAAAGGGACAAATCGTCACTTTAAACGAATCCGTGATAACATCGCCCCGCCGATGGCTGGGCTTCGGCATTCTCAAAACATGGTTAATAAATCAAATAATTATAGTCGCTTATCACCTTGGCGTCTCACCTCAACGCCTTTCATATTGGTATCGCCGCGAAAAAGGCAAATCCTGAAACTCAGCCATCTCGAAAATTCTTTAGCTTGCATTCCAGCACTTAATTCTTATTTTTGTAAAGTTTTGGTGAACTTGTTCCGATAAACTATCTATGCCTCACTAGATCTCGAGGGCCTTTTTAACTGTCGTCTCCACAAGATAATCATAAATTCAGGGGGAACCGATACGCTGAGCTTACCCTTTTAACCTGTCTTTTCTTTGAATACGTAGATGTCACCCCAGATAGGAACAATTTGCATGAATGGCTTACACAAAATATTATTTGAACGCCCAAACCTCGAAGAGCTGACCCGAAAATACACCGTCGTTGATATGCATTTTCATTCCTATTATTCTGATGGCTTAAATCGGATACCCGCCATTGCCAATAGGGCACGAGAATTAAATATCGGTATTGCCGTTACCGACCATAATGAAATTCAGGGTGCCGTTGAAATAGACAGTTATAAAGATATTCTCAGCATACCCGGCATTGAGGTCACATCTGCCGAGGGAACGCATATTCTTATCTATTTTTACGATATCGAAAGTCTCAAAGTTTTCTATGAGAATGATATCAGACCCCATATGGGCAACGAACTCATGAGCTCTATCGCCTTTGAAATGGAGGAGATAATTCGGCGCGCCCGGTATTTTAAAACAGTGATCATTTTCCCGCATCCCTTTTGCGGAGTTTATACGGGGATTTCCAATCATTATTTCCCGGAGAAAAGACTTGAGCCTATCTTGGATTTAATCGATGGGGTAGAGGTGATCAATTCAGAGAATCTGAATAAATGGAATCTGCGCAGTGCCATCCTGGGTTTTAATTTGAATAAATGTATTACCGGAGGTAGTGATGGACACCGCTTGATTCAAATGGGAAAGGCCGTGAGTTATGCAGAGTGCAAACCCCATCGGAAATCATTTTTAAACGCCATCAAAAAGAAAAAAAATAAGGTCATCGGAAAAGAA
Organism: Desulfobacterales bacterium; assembly: GCA_050116155.1. Classification (GTDB taxonomy): domain Bacteria; phylum Desulfobacterota; class Desulfobacteria; order Desulfobacterales; family JAHEIW01. The sequence continues at coordinate 509 of JASFPE010000113.1, read as the reverse complement.
ATCGACATCATCAGAAAAGTCACGTCAAACGGTGTCAAATTACCGGCAAATATTAAAAACACCCCGGATCTGGTCGAAAAAAACATCAAGTACGGTTACACGGTAATTAATACCAAGTCAAAGGCGATCAAGGACAATTTCAAGCGTAGTTTCAATGGAAGGGTTAAGGAAAGGCAAAAAAAATACACGGCTTCTTGATCGGCTCCGTGTTGGTTGTGGCTATGATTCATCCCCTTCTTCTTTTTCGGCTAGTTTTTCAAGGTCGGTACTGCCACAATCCGGGCAAAAATAAAGTGCCTCACCACCGGATTCTTCCGTTTGTTCGTCAAGTGCTGACGCCATTCCTTGCCAGCCGCATTCGCTGCATTCGATTTCAAATTCAGCCATGAGTACCTCCCAGCTGCTAAATCGAAAACCGTTTGAAAGAATACGGTTGAAGTGCTCAAACAATAATTAATTATAGCCAATTTTTTCGACTAGAGCAAATTATGCTGTGGCACCCACGATCT
>JASFPE010000112.1:0-12831 GCA_050116155.1 Desulfobacterales bacterium | reverse complement strand
GGGGATGACAAGCTGGAATGCTTGATCAGAGACGACGGCTATGAAACCGAAAAGACAAAGCGTAATTTTGAAGATTATCTGGATGAAGGCATTGTGTTTTATCTAAACTATTCCACCGGAAGCTCAATGGCCATGGGAAAAGATTTTGATGAGGAGAAAATTCCCACGATTACAGCCTCTTATCATGCCGGCAATCTTGAAGTTTCCAATTACGCCTTCCTGCCGATTGTCTCCTATACCAGCCAGGCGCTGGCACTGGCCGATTATCTGGTCGCCAATCATAAAGGAGATACGGCCCAAGTTGCCATGTTCATTCACCCATCAGCCTTTGGCCGGGCACCCGTGGAAGATCTGAAAAAAGCGATTGCCGGCGGTCTGAAGATGAATCTCGTGGAAGTGGTCGAGCACGGCAAGGATTTGGATAACACCGCCATGCTGCAACGCTGGATGAATAAAAAAGTCCAATATGTCATCTGCCAGACCGTGCAGCCGCCGGTGGCCACGATGCTGAAAAGCGCCCAGGGTCTTGGCGTGATTGCCGGTGAATACGGTGAACCGGGTAAGCTGACATTCCTGGGGCTTCACTATGCCGGTGGTCCGGACCTGGTTGCTCTGGCCGGTTCGGCCGTAGAAGGTTTCTTCTGGACAACTTCCTACAAGCTGATGACCGAAAAAGGCCCGGGCACGGACGCACAAGTTGCCTTGGCCAAACGTTATGGCCGGGATGATGCCACGGCAAATTCCCAAAACTATACCAACGGTGTGCAGGTCATCCAAATTGCGGTTGAAACCATGATCCGAGCAAAGGCCAAGGGAAAGAAAATCACGCGCCAGGCACTTTATGAGGAAATGCTGGCGATGAACGGATACAACGCTTATAATTCACTCACAACTGTGGGGCCGGTCAGCTATTCCAAGACGGACCGACAGGGCGTTGACATGCTGCAACTCTATCGTGCCCAGGGTGGTGTTTTTCGTCCTATAGGAGTGCCGTTCGCCTTTACGCCTGCAAAGTGATCACCTGAATCTGGTTTGAAAATAAAGCCATCGTACTGAAGGCGGGGTGATTTTATCGCCCCGCCTTCAGGCAAAGCGCGCGATTCGATGCTCACTTTTAAAATCGAAACTAACTAAAAGAGAACCATCATCCATGACGACAGGCAGCCCAAATCACATCCTGTTGGAAATAAACAACATCGAGGTTGTTTATAACGATATCATTCAGGTCCTGCGGGGTGTCAGTCTCAATGTGCCCGAAGGGAGCATTGTCGCCCTGCTGGGTACCAACGGGGCCGGAAAAACAACGACCCTGCGGGCCATCTGCGGTCTGCTCAAGCCGGAAAACGGTTTCATTAAAGACGGATACATAAAGTTTGGTGGCAAGGATATCACCAACAGCCTGGGAACCGAAGTCGTCAAAGAAGGCGCGGTGATGGTGCCCGAAGGGCGTCATGTCTTCAAACATCTCAGCGTGGATGAAAACATCCGGGTGGGTTCCATCACGCGGCACGATGGGCAGCAAAACATCCGCGGCGATCAAAAGCTGATGTATGAGCATTTTCCGCGCCTTTCCAGGGTAACCCACCGGCTTGCCGGTTACTGTTCCGGCGGTGAGCAGCAGATGATCGCCATTGCCCGTGCCCTGATGGCGGCGCCGAAGATGTTGATGCTGGATGAGCCGTCGCTGGGATTGGCGCCGTTGCTGGTCAAAGAGATTTTCGATAACATTCAACGCATCAATCAAGACATGCATGCCACGATTCTGATCGTGGAGCAAAACGCCAAAATGGCTTTGGAGATTTCCAATTACGCCTACATCATGGAATCCGGTAAAATCGTTCTGGAAGGTCCTTCCAAAGAATTAAAAAATAATCCGGATGTGAAGGAATTTTATATGGGGGTGACCCAGGGCGGCGGGCGCAAATCATTCAAAGAGGTTAAGTCCTATAAACGCCGCAAGCGCTGGATGTAAAACTGGTTTGAAAACCATTGCATCTTGCTCGACGACGGCGTTATCGTCGGCGGAAAATGCTCACGTACTTCGTGTACGTTCCGCTTTTCCACCTCCTCTAGCCTTGTCCTCGAACAAGATGCAATGGTTTTCAAACCAGTTTACTCCAAATTTTAATAAAACCCAATGTAACCCCGCACGGATCGAACTTGTACATTTGCTGGTGCCTTGTTGAACGCATTAATGTATAAAATCAAGATGTGAAATCCCGCTATTTTAGCGGGGACCTCAAACATTAGCTGGGGCTCTGAAACCGTTTCTGGTATACAATCACAAAAAATGATCTCCAATATCTTCTCTCTGATAGTTGACTTCCCCCCTTAGTTAACCTATATTTACTTTTTCAGGCAATTCAAATTCTATGCTTTTAAGCTGTTTAACATAAAACTGCGAAGCAGTTTTATAAGGAGAAGAAATATGGTCAGAACCGAAATCTCATTATTTATGAAAAATGAACCCGGGGAGCTTGGCAAGCTGGCAACGTTGTTTGGAAAACAGAAAATCAATATCGATGCGTTGACCATCCAGGACGCATCTGCTTACGTGCAGGAGCTTTTCAAAGCCCGGGGTAAATCCCTCAAGCGTATTGCTTCTGCCGCCAGTTATAACTCCATGCGTAAAGATTCGGCCGAGTTTGCACTCATTCGGATGCTGGTCGATGACACCGATAAAGCCATCGATGTATTATCTCAAAAGGAATATATCTTCGATATAATGCCGGTGATCGCACTCGAGCTGGAGAACAAACCCGGTGAGCTGGCGAAAATCGCTACCAAATTCGGCAAAGAAGGCATCAACATAAACTACGTGTACGGATCCGCATCGTCTCATGACAAAAAATATCTGTTTGTCTTCTGTCCCGAAGATATTGACCTGGCAACAAAGATTTTCAAGAAATAGCGGGTAATAGACTACAGAATTCAAAATGCAGAATTACTGTTTCCGCCTATGCTTTATCTAAAATAACCGATTGATTGGTTTTACGAGTTTGGCTATCATTTTCTATCGCACATTTAATATGATGCACAACACTTGAGGCAAGCCTGCTATCGGATGGTAGCCATGTGCGGTACCCCACCTTTTGCAATCTCACGGGACCTACCAGAATAGCTCCATGGAATGAATCAGGTTCAATGTCTCAGCACCAACCGTTCTTATGAAAGCACACACAACTCACGTCCAATCAGACGCTTACAAATGGCTGGTTCTTACAATATCAATGTTTACATTCACCTTTGTGGTGGCGATTCCGCAGATGTCGCTGCCGGTGCTGTTTGATGAAATTTCCGCAGATTTAGGCTTGAGCCTGGTGCAGGTCGGCTGGATATGGGGTATCGGCTCTTTGTTGGGCATTTTGGTGGGTCTCATCGGTGGTCCAGCCGGTGACCGGTTCGGGCCCAGAAGAACACTTGCTTTTGCCTGTCTATTAACGGGAATTGCTGGTGCGTCACGTGGTCTCTCGAACGACTTCTCGATGTTGGCCTTTACCACGCTCATTACAGGCTTTGTCCAATGGTTGATTCCGATGAATATCCATAAGACCTGCGGTGTCTGGTTTCCCAAAGAACAACTTGGCATGGCGAATGGCGTTGTTGCAGTCGGGATGGCGCTGGGGTTTCTCTCCGGGGCCCTTTTGGCGGCAACAGTCTTTTCACCGATATTGGGCGGCTGGCGGAATTTGCTTTTCATGTATGGTGCCGTGGCGATTCTGTTTGGTATGTTCGGGTTATTTTCACAGGAGAAGGCAGGAGTTGAAGGCCAACAAAGTAATCAAATGATCACTCTTCGGGAAGCCGTCGCGCATGTGACACGCTTACGCAACGTATGGATACTCTGTATAGCGACCGCGGGTGTGTCTGGATGTGTCAACGGGATGTTGGGGTTCCTGCCACTCTATCTGCGGGATTTGGGCTGGGAGCCGGCAATAGCCGACAGCACGCTTGCATCTTTTCATGCGGCCGCAGGGGGTAGGGAGTATTAACAGTACTAAACTCCGAAATTAGAAAAGGATAGCCCCCCTTCTTCCGATATATTAATTCCGCATTCCCCATTCCGCATTCCACCTTCTGTTTTCATCTACGTCGGCGGTTGCAACGGCTTTCTTTTGTCTTTGAAGATCAGGTTGGAAATCACCACTCTTTGAATCTCTGAGGTTCCCTCATAAATCGTAAAAACCCGGGCATCGCGATAGAATCTTTCCACGGAATACTCTTTGGTGAAACCATACCCCCCATGAATCTGAACGGCTTTGGCGGTAATGCGATTGACCATTTCGGAAGCAAACAGTTTGGCCATGGACGCCTGAAGGGTGTAATTTTCACCGTTGTCTTTCATTTCAGCAGCCGACAGGGCCATCAATCTGGCAGCCTCAATTTCAGTGGCCATATCTGCAATGATCCAGCGCAGTCCCTGAAACTTGGAGATCGTCTGGCCGAACTGTTCTCTTTCCTGGGTGTATCGGACCGAAGCGTCAAATGCCGCCTGAGCCACCCCAACGGACTGCGCGGCAATTCCGATACGTCCTCCGTCGAGTCCGGTCATGGCAATCAAAAACCCATCCCCCTCATTGCCCAGGCGATCATCGGCGGGTATGCGGCAGTCTTCGAGAATCAGATCCGCCGTATCAGAGGCACACAAACCCATTTTATCTTCCAAAGGACCGACGGTCAGGCCGGGGGTATCCTTTTTTACCAAGAAGGCGCTGATTCCTTTGTGACGCATCTCTTCATCGGTTTTGGCCGTTACGATGATAAGGCCGGCATTTTTTGCAGTTGTGGTAAAGCGTTTGGTACCATTGAGAATATAGCTGTCACCATCGAAGACCGCTTTGGTGGATTGCCGGGAAGGGTCAGAGCCGGCATTGGGTTCGGTTAAGGAAAACGCGCCCAGGATTTCTCCGGTGGCCAACCGATTCAGATATCGTTTTTTTTGATCTTCGGTACCGTAACGAACCAGGCTTTCACACACAATGGAATTGTGAACCGACATCACCACGGCCGTGGATGCACAGGCATAGGCGACTTCGGAAAGCGCCAGCACATAGCTGACAGTATCGGCACCCGAACCACCGTATTCGGGCGGCACCATCATGCCCATGAGTCCCAGTTCCCCCAGTTTTTTTATATTTTCTGCCGGAAACTCTTTGGTTTTGTCCCGCTCCATGGCCGTAGGGGCAAATTGTTCGCGTGACAATTCTCTGACCATGGACCGAATCATGAGTTGTTCTTCGGTAAACTTGTATGTCATCGTTTGCCTCCGGTAAAATGCCTAAATTAAGAAAAGTGCCGAAAATGTCTAAAATGTCTAAAATGCCTAAATAAAAAGCTAATGTCTAAAATGTCTAAAATGCCTAAAATTAAGGATTAAGGCCTTTTCAAATTTATTATTAATTATCTTTGTGGTTCCTGCCTGACAGACTGTGTCACAATACAAAACTAGAAGAATTTACATAAAAAGTTCGATGTTGTCATTCCGGACTTGATCCGGAATCCACCGTGATCGCATCACAAATTTGCCTGGATGCCGGGTCAAGCCCGGCATGACATAATTGGAAAATTTTAAGCATTTTTATCCGCCGTCTTTATGGCGGATTAGTACATTTTAGGCATTTATCTAATTACGGAGAGTAAATTACCACCAGAAGCTCGGCCGTTTCATTACTGACACTTCTCAGCTGGTGGCGGATGCCCGAATTGAAATGCAAAGAATCGCCTGATTCCAATGTATTTATATGTTCGCCAACGCTTACTTCGATCTTGCCCGACAGTACATAAACGAATTCTTCGCCCTCGTGATGATAATCGACGCCTTTGTGGTCCTGTTGGGCTTCGACCGTAACCAGAAACGCCTTCAGGTGTTTATTTTCCGCTCCCGGAGTTAAGGTGGTATAGGCATAGTTTTCGGTTCGCTTGGTCTGGGCTTTGATCCGGCTTTCCAGTTTAGATTCCGGTTCTTTAAGCAGGGAGCCGGAGTCAATCTCCAAGGCACGGGCGATTTGCAAAAGCGCCCCAACGGGCGGCATGGCGTTACCGGCTTCAATTTCTTTCAAATAGTCAATCGAGAAGCCGGTTTCATTGGCGACATGGTCGAGTGTGAATTTTTTACTCGTTCGTGCCTTTTTGATTTTTGTACCCACCGGTACGGGTGCCTTTTTCTTTCGTGGCATAATTCCTCCATAAAATGAAAATGACTAAAATTTAAAATAAACCTTCTTGTGGGAGCGGCTTCCAGCCGCGATTAACAACATTGAATTGAACGACTAAAAATATCGCGGCTGGAAGCCGCTCCCACCTTCTGCTTCCTTGTGGATCCAAGCCCGTCCCCCTTGCCTGAATCCACATCAAACAAACGATGGCGGGCAGGGGGCTTTACGTCGAGGTTGAATCAGATGGCAAATGGCGCAGGGATCAAAGCATAAATGCCGTGAGTTCAGATTTTTTTAACGCTATGCGCTATGCCCTATGCGCTTTGCCACAGTGCCCCACAGAACGCAGCCTGTCAAGACAAGCGAAAAATACCATTTATGATTCGAAAATTACATGTTGCGGCGGTATTGCCCTCCCACATCATACAGCGCCTGGGTAATTTGACCCAGGCTGCAAAATCGCACGGTATCCATCAACTCGGCAAAAATATTACCACCGGAAAGCGCAACGTTTTGCAAGCGTTCCAATGCGGCCGGGGCTTGTTTTTCATGGCGTTTTTTAAATTCGGCCAGACGCTTCAATTGAGATTGTTTTTCTGATTCAGTGGCTCTGGCCAGCTCAATGCTTTCGCTGAGCTGTTCAACATCGGCATCCGGATCCCGAAACGTATTGACGCCGATGATGGGAAGCTCTCCGGTGTGCTTTAAAGATTCGTAATAAATGGATTCTTCCTGGATTCTGCTGCGCTGGTAGCCGGTTTCCATGGCGCCCAATACGCCGCCGCGTTCTGTGATCCGATCGAATTCCAATAATACGGCTTCTTCAACCAGATTTGTCAGCTGCTCAAAGATAAAGCTGCCTTGATTCGGGTTCTCATTTTTGGTCAATCCCCATTCTCTGTTTACGATCAACTGAATGGCCAGCGCACGCCTGACCGACTCTGCACTGGGCGTGGTGATGGCCTCATCAAAGGCATTGGTGTGCAAACTGTTGCAGTTGTCATAGATGGCACACAGCGCCTGTAAGGTCGTGCGGATATCATTGAATTGAATGTCCTGACTGTGCAAGGATCGTCCGGACGTCTGGATATGGTATTTTAACATCTGGGATCGGTCCGATCCGCCATATTTGTGTCGCAAGGCCAAGGCCCAGATTCGACGCGCCACCCTGCCAATCACGTTGTATTCCGGATCCAGTCCGTTTGAGAAGAAAAAGGACAGATTCGGCCCGAAGCTGTCTATGGGCATGCCACGGGATAAATAATATTCGACGTAAGTAAACCCGTTGGCCAATGTCAGGGCCAGCTGTGTGATGGGATTGGCACCGGCTTCGGCAATATGATACCCGGAAATGGAGACCGAATAAAAGTTGCGCACGTTGCTTTCGATGAAGTATTGCTGGATATCGCCCATCATTTTTAAAGCAAAATCAATGGAGAAAATACATGTATTTTGTCCCTGATCTTCTTTGAGGATATCGGCCTGAACGGTGCCGCGCACGTTGGATAGTACCGCGGAGCGAATCTCCTCATACTGTGACGGGGTGGGTTTTTTACCGTTTTTGGCCTTGAATTCATCCACTTGCTGATCGATGGCGGTATTCATAAACATGGCCAGAATGATGGGGGCCGGTCCATTGATGGTCATGGAAACCGATGTGGTGGGTGCACATAATTCGAATCCGTCATACAGCACCTTGACGTCATCGAGGGTACAGATGCTCACGCCTGAGGTTCCGACCTTGCCATAAATATCCGGTCGAATATCCGGATCGCAACCATAAAGCGTCACCGAGTCAAATGCGGTGGATAACCGCTTGGCTTCATAATTTTTAGAAAGCATTTTAAATCGACGGTTGGTTCTGGCAGGATCACCCTCGCCGGCGAACATGCGGGTCGGATCTTCGCCCACGCGTTTTAGCGGAAATACGCCGGCCGCAAACGGAAACCGTCCGGGCACATTTTCTTCTCGCAACCAGCGGTAGGTTTCCCCCGGATCTTTGAACTGCGGCAGTGCAATCTTTGGTATTCGCGAGTGGGATAGGGATTCCCAGAATAGCGGTCCGCGGATCTCCTGGCCACGAACGTGGTAAACCAATTCGTCCTGGCTATAGGTTTGCTTTAACTCTCCCCATTCATCCATTAAGCCATGGGTTTCAGGATCCAGAGCCGTTTCGGCCTCCTTAATTTCATCCTTTAGCCGAGATAATAACTCCGTAGTATCCCCTGACATATAATCACCACTTAGCGTTTCGGCGGTTTCCTTCAAATGCCAGATACGTCTGAGGGCATCCGATTGTTCCTGAGTGCGTTTGTGGTAAGACCTGATGGTATCGGCGATTTCACTCAAATAACGCGTGCGTTCCGGCGGAATGATGATGGTTTTGGAAGTCGAAATTTTGCTTTGCGGTCTTGCTAGGCGGGCTTCGAACTGAATTCCGGTTTTCGCGGCAATGGTATCGAGCAGGGCATGATATAAGGCGGTGACGCCGTCATCGTTAAATTTGGAAGAAATGGTGCCAAAAACAGGCATTTCCTCCGTGGATTTGTCAAAGGCTTTTCGGTTGCGTTGAACCTGTTTGCGGACGTCGCGCACGGCATCTTCACCGCCACGCTTTTCAAATTTATTGATCACCACCAGATCCGCGAAATCGAGCATATCGATTTTTTCGAGTTGAGAGGCGGCGCCGAATTCACTGGTCATTACATACATGGAAACATCAACCAGATCAATGATGCTGGAGTCACCCTGGCCGATGCCGGCAGTTTCGGCAATAATCAGATCAAAGCCGGCGGCCTTTACCGCCGAGATGGCTTCGATGAGCACTTCGGGTATTTCGGTTTGTGATTTTCGAGTCGCCAAGGAACGCAAATATACCCGCGGATTTCCGATGGCGTTCATGCGGATACGATCGCCCAAAAGCGCCCCACCGGTTTTTCGCCGGGAAGGATCGCAGCTGATGATCGCCACGTGAATATCTTTAAGATCATGTAAGATACGCAGGATCAGCTCATCGGTGAGTGACGATTTGCCGGCACCCCCGGTACCGGTGATGCCGATTACAGGTGTTTTACGATCTCCGATTTGCTCTGCAAGCTGTGCCCTGAGGGCGGCCAGATGGCCGTTTTGCTCAGCCTTTGCCTGTTCAACGGCAGTAATAATGTTGGCAACCAGCACCTTATTGTGCGGTGACAACTGGTCAAAGGCAAAATCATCATCGCGCAGAGTGGAGAAATCCATGATCTTAACCATGTGGTTAATCATTCCCTGAAGTCCCATCTTGGCGCCATCTTCAGGTGAATATATTTTGGTTACCCCATAAGACTCCAGTTCTTTAATTTCATCCGGCACAATCACACCGCCGCCGCCCCCGAAAACTTTGATGTGAGGTGCGCCTCTATCTTTTAAGAGATCGACCAGATATTTGAAAAACTCGATATGACCGCCTTGATAACTGGAAATGGCCACACCCTGCACGTCTTCTTCAATAGCGGCATCCACGACATCCTTGACGGATCGATTATGGCCTAAATGAATGACCTCCACGCCGGTATCCTGGAGTATGCGACGCATAATATTTATGGCTGCATCATGGCCGTCAAAAAGAGATGTCGCTGTGACGACTCTGACCTGGTTTTCAGGTTGGTATACGTCCAATTCAGCACTCATAGCTTCTCCTTGATTTCTCCTAAAGATTAAACTCGTGGTTCTTTGTGCTAGGTCAAAGTTATTCTTTGTCCACTTATTTGTTTTCAGGTGTCAGGTGTCAGCAACACAAGAGGACGTTTCTGACACCTGACACCTGAACACTGAAACCTGGAGTTTTTATTTCAGAAAGTATAGTCGCCTACAAGAGGTTTATTATTACAGCCTTCACTTTTCACGCGCTTTTTGGACGCACATCCCGGTAATAAATTCGGTTTGAAGTTTAATGTAATCATCGATACTGTAATGACGGGCCAGATACCACCGCCGAAACGTCCACATATGACCCAAGACCACAATATTGTGAGCGGCAAGTTCGATGGTGCGATCATCAAGATTTGGCAGTATCCCGGTTGCAGCGATACGGGCCATGGCCTCCACAAAAAGCCCGGTGATGCGCAGTTCATTTTCCAGCACTTTTTTTTGCCATTGCACTGGCAAGGATTGGGTTTCCTGATAGATTAGTAAAATGAAATCGCTCATTCGATCGCAAACTTTAAAATACTCTCGAATAACTGCCGCCAGGGCATCCCGGCCGCCGGTTGCCTTCGACATGGCTTCGGTAACGCCGCGCTCCACTTCAGCATGAATCGAATCGCAGACCATATACAGTATATCTTCTTTGGACGCGAAATATTCATAAAGAGAGCCGATGGAAAAATTTGAAGCTGTTGCGATTTGTCTGGTTGTCGTTTTATGGAATCCTTTTTCGATAAAGAGCTTGACCGCGGCATCGGCAATTTGGCGCCGGCGTCTATCAACCAAATCCGGGTCTTTAACTTGCGTGGGAATATCCTTAATTCTTTTTAGTCCTTGCATGGCAGTTATCATATGAAAAGTATTGAATTAAACGATGCAAACTGAACGAGCGCTCATTCGATATACATAACATGTCTATTATTTTTCTGTCAAGTGTTTCTATCGGTAAAAAAATGTTTTTATAAATCGAGGTGTTAATATTTTAACTACTTGAAATTATTTAAATATATAATAATTCAGAATATTTTGCCCTGCTAATTCCATTAAGAAACTCCTTGACAAAGGAATAAGATTAAATTAAAAAAAAAGGCCAAATGACTGAGCGCTCGCTCAATCGTCAATCTTCAATTACTAGGAGGACGGGATGAATGAAAATATGATTTTAAAAGAAGAAGAAAACGGTGTAATGACTCTGACATTAAACCGTCCGGAAGTCATGAATTCATTGAGCTTTCCGATGCTGCTGGTGTTAAAAGAGCAAATCGAATCGCTTCGATTCAAGCGCGATATTCGCGTCGTCATCATCACCGGTGCCGGTGAAAAAGCATTCTGTGCGGGTGCGGATCTTAAAGAACGGACAACGATGAGTCCTGACCAGGTCAGAGAATATATCTTTACGATTCGAAATTTGTTTACCGCTATTGAACAACTGAATAAACCTGTGATCGCCGCCGTAAATGGCCTAGCCCTGGGCGGCGGGACCGAGCTTGCCCTGGCCAGTGATATTCGTATTGCATCGCTGAATGCCACCATGGGATTGACGGAGACTCGCCTGGCCATTATACCGGGTGCGGGGGGCACCCAGCGATTGCCCAGGCTGGTCGGCAGGGGGAAGGCCAAAGAGCTTATTTTCACCGGACAGCGAATCGGTGCCGAGGAAGCATTGAATATCGGATTGGTCAATAAAATTTGCGATCCAAAAGATTTAATCGATGAATGCAAAAAAATGGCTGCTATGATTTGTGAAACCGGGCCGATTGCCATCGAACAGGCTAAATACGCGATCAATTATGGGATTGAAACCGACATTCATACCGGATTGGCCATTGAATCGAGTTCATATTGGATCACCATACCCACCGAAGATCGATTGGAAGGACTGGCTGCGTTCAAGGAGAAGCGCAAACCGGAATATAAAGGCAAATAAGGATAATTCAGGAATTTAGGGATTCAGGGATATAGGGATTTAAGAATTAAAATTCGGATTTTATTCTTATTTTAATTGACGAAAGGTTTTTTAATATGAAATTAATATAAAATACTCATAGAAAAGGAGGCTAACCTAAAATGACTGAATACGACTACTGGAAGATCTTTCCACGAATGCCCAAAAAGGTGACCATCGGTGACATTACGGTCAGGGATGGTTTTCAACATCTGGAGAAATTCATATCCACCCGGGCAAAAATATTCTATGCCCAGGAAATGGTTTTTGCCGGGTGTCGCAATATCGAGGTCACAAATCTCGGAAATCCCTATCTGATGCCGCAGTTTAGCGATGCCGAAGAAGTGTTGGCGTCCCTGAGAAGCGATCGATTTAAATCACGCTGCGAAAAAAAAGGTGTCAATTATGATGATCTGTGCGTCACTGCGGTAACCATCCGGGAGGGCGGCGTGGATCGCGCGATAGAATTAAAAGAGAAGGGAATTGGCCCGGACCGGTGTTTGATGATGGTTTCCACGGAAGAAGAGCACCATTTTGCCAATTCCGGAACCACCCTTCCGCAATACTGGCGGGAAGCCGAGCGGTGCATCAAGAAATGCACTGATGCGGGGATCAAAATGTGCGGTACGGTGAGTACCATCTGGGGAAGCCCCATCGCCGGAGCCACAGAGCTTAAGGACGCCGTAGAGTTTACCAAGCGCTGGCTGGAAATCGGTGCTGCCGACATCGAACATGCAGATCATGACGGCAGTGCTTCGGCGCCGGATGTCTACCGCTATTTTTCGATGATCCTGGATGAGATGCCTGACACCTCGCTGCATATCGCCCATTTCCATGAAACCAAGCGGGTGTCCTCTGCCTCTGTGCTGGCTGCGCTCCAGGCCGGCATTACCTATTTTGAGGCAACCCTGGGCGGTCTGGGGGGACAGCCGGCAAATTTCTTGGATGATACCCCGGTACCGGGCACCGGAGAATATTATTACGAAGATCCGCGTTTTGTGGGGCTGACTTGTTTAGAGGACATGCTGGTTCAGATCGACGAAATGG
>JASFPE010000111.1:0-12849 GCA_050116155.1 Desulfobacterales bacterium | reverse complement strand
CCTCCCGTTCCCAGCTTTTTACACAATCTGCCTAACGTTTCCTGTTCAGCCACGTTTAGAACACTCATTTCATCTGAAATCTTTGTGGCATGCGGCGGGAATATTTTGCTGATAAGTTTGATGCCTTTATCGGTCAGGTGAACGATAAAGAACCGTCGATCCGCCATATCACGCTTGCGCGTAACAAGATCCCGCTTTTCAAGATTGTCGATGATCATCGTGATATTACCGCTGCTACGTAAAATTTTTTGCCCGATTTCTTTTTGGGATAAAGGCCCCAAATGATAAAGAGCCTCTAGCACCCCGAACTGACTGATGGTTAACCCCTTCGAGGACAGGTGCCGATGAGTTCGTGCGGTAACAGATTCGGCGGCACGCATGAGTTTTGTATACGTGTTTAACGCTCTCATCTTATTTTTACGGTCTCGATTTTTGTTCTGCATTTTGTTTCGATATTAAATAGTTAAATATTAAACTAATAATGTTTATGAATCTGTCAAGAAAAGGTTTTAAAAGCCCATCTAGTCATTATTGATTGACAATTTTTAGCCCGTGAAATACCTTGACGCTAATTTCAAGATGCTTGTTGACCGCTTTTTCTAAAACCTGATTCGTGTTCAAGCGCTAAGTGAGGTGGCGTTCATGAACGTTTCAAATATCATCAAGCCACAGATTTCAGAAGACCCTGAAAAGACGGCGATTATCTTCGGTGACCGTCGCATCTCTTACGGCAAACTCGACCGACAGATCAACCGCCTGGCCAGCGGGTTGCTCAATATGGGATTCCAGCGTGGGGATGTGATATCTCTCTTTTTGCCCAGCCTTCCGGAATTAATTAGCGGCTACCTGGGGACGGTGCGGGCTGGCTTGACGGTGAATGTCGTTAACGCCATGCTCAAAGAACAGGAAGTGGCCTATATCCTCAAGGATTGTTCGACGCGGGGGATTATCGTGGACGAGAGACGGCTGCCGATTGTCGAATCGATCCGATCACAGATAGAATCATTAAGAAATGTCATCGTATTGGGACCAACTGAAAACGATGCGGTTACCACCTTTGAATCTGTGATGGAAAAGGGCACCGCTAAATTTGAAACGGTCGAGGCCGATGAACGTGATCTATGTCATTTGATGTACACATCCGGAACCACCGGCTGGCCTAAAGGTGTCATGGCAACCCATCGCAATATCTGGCACAACGCCACCAATTTCGGCAATGTACATTTCAAACCCACCGACACCGTCATGGTGGCGACACCCATTTTTCACTGCTGGGGGCTGGTGAACGGGACATTCGGGATGTTATCCAGAGGTGGGACCGTGATCACGGTCGAACGTTTCTATCCCGCGGATGCCTTAGCCGACATTGAAACGTTTAAGCCGACTGTTTTTCAGGGAGTCCCACCCATGTTTAACCTGCTGCTCAGACATTCGGATCTTGATTCTTATGACATTTCTTCGGTGGTTTTTTGTCTTTCCGCGGCGACGAAGATGCCGGAAAGTTTGATTCGGCAGGTAGAGAAAAGGCTAAAATGGCGGTATGCCGAAGCCTGGGGGCTTACGGAAGTCTCCTGTGTCGGAGCGACGGCGCCTTTTACGGAGACACGGATTGGCGCCTGCGGCCGTGGTATGGACGACGGTGAAATGAAGGTGATCGGCGAAGATGGTGAAGCATTGCCATCCGGTCAACAGGGAGAATTATGTATTCGGGGGTCGTGTGTGACCCGGGGATATCTCAATAAACCTGAGGCCACCAAAGAAGCCTTTGACGCCGAGGGCTGGTTTCATTCCGGTGATGTCGCCTATATCGATGAGGACGGATTCGCCTTCATTGTGGATCGCAAGAAGGATATGATCAATGTCGGTGGCGAAAAAGTATTTCCCTCGGAAGTCGAGGATATGATGCTTGCCCATCCGAAGATCAAAGACCTGGTCATCGTGGGCATTCCGGATGAGTTAAAAGGAGAGGCGCCCAAGGCTTTCATCGAGTTGAAGGAAGGCGAGGAAGCGACACAAGAGGAAATCAGGGCCTATTGTAAAGCAGAAATGGCTCCTTACAAAGTGCCTGTCGCAGTTGAATTCATAGCGGAGGTCCCACGCTCGGCATCGGGAAAGGCGCTGCGCAGGATGTTGAAGGACAAGGAGGGGGCATAAGTTAGAGCAGACTAGGTTTAGATGCTCGGAGGGACTTAGCGGTCTTTGGGGTGTTATAAATTCCAAATCACAAATCACAAGTCTCAAATAAATCACAATGACCAAAATTCAAAATTCCAAACTGTTTAGGTCATTGATTATTGTAATTTGAGATTTATTTGTAATTTGGTGCTTATGATTTGGGATTTAATGCTTCGGTGATGGAAACATTGGATTTAAATAACCCTATAAAATGGGGTGATTCCTCTTATAATTGATATGTTAAGAAGGAGGTAATGGGAATGAAGAAAGTATTGACCAGTCTCCAGGAGGCGGCCGGGTTTGTTGAAGATGGCGCTCTGGTGACCTTTGGTGGAGCGACGTTCAGCAGAGCCCCGATGGAGTTTGTGCGGGAGTTGGTCCGTCAGGGAAAGAAAGACCTGAATCTGATTGACCGCGAACCGGCCATGGACTTTGATCTGCTGATCGGCGCCGGTTGCGTGGCAAAAGTCCGTTCGGGTATGCTGGCTTTTGAGGTCTTTGGTATGGCACCCAATTTTCGCAAGAAGTCCGAAAGCGGTGAACTGGTCACCAAAGAAGGCGCCTGTCAGCCGATAATTGCCGGACTTCGCGCAGCCGCCATGGGGTTGCCCTCGCTGCCGGTAAAGGGCATGCTGGGCTCTGATCTGTTGACGATCAGTGAGGTGATCGGCAGCCAGAAGGAGTTTCAGGATCCGTTCACCGGCGAGACGATGATTGCGGTGAAGGCGATTGAGCCGGATGTTGCCATTATTCACGCTCAAAAGGCCGATGAGTTTGGCAATGTGCGCATCGAAGGTCCTTTCTATGAAGATGTGATCAAAGCCAAAGCAGCCAAAAAGGTTGTGGTCACCGTGGAAGAGCTGATATCCAACCGGGAAATTCGTAAATTGCCGGAAGCCACAACGCTTCCCCATTTTATTGTGGATGCCGTGGTTGAGGCGCCCAGGGGCGCGTATCCCTGTTCCTGTTTGAATTACTATGATGTGGATTATGATCATATCAAGGAATACCTCAAGGCAGCCGCCAAGGATCAATTCCAACTGTATCTGGATACACACGTCTATGGGAGGGAATCTTCATGAATGCTAGAATCGAAACACCGGAGATGATGATATTTGCCATGGCCTCGCAGATAGAGAATTTCGACACCGTGCTCCACGGTGTTTCTTCGCCGTTGCCGGTTTTGGCGATGAGCGTGGCCCGCAAAACCCATGCCCCGGATATGGCTTATATTTCTGGCGCCGAGGGGGTGGACCCTGAGCTGGATCGAATTTATCCATCCTCTTTCGATGCGCGACTGAACCGAAATGCGGTGGCCTACTTCGGACTTCACGAAGCCTTTGATCTGGCTCAAAGGGGGGAATTGGATGTCATGTTCCTCGGGGCTGCCCAGGTGGATCGGCACGGAAATACCAATCTCAGCGTAATTGGCGATGTTGAGCGGCCTAAAGTGCAACTTCCAGGTGGGGCGGCATCTGCATTCTTAATGCCGATAACACCCAAGGTGGTGATCTGGGTTACTCGGCAGTCCAGTAGGGTATTTGTTGAAGCCGTGGATTTTGTCACCGGCCAGGGCTATGATCATCGATCTGAGGAATACCAAAAAAATGAAATCGTGGTGGTTTCCAATCTGGGGATAATGAATTTCAAAAACCCGGACCGGGTGATGCAGATTCAACATTATCATCCGGGACACAGTGTGGATGAAATAAAAGAAAATACCGGTTTCGATATTCTGGTGGCACCGGATGTGAGTGAGACTCCTATTCCGGGTTCGGAAATCATCGAATTCATCAATCAAATTGATCCCGACGGCGTTCGTCGCAGCGAATTCCGTTAAATTAATTAAAATAATTTTCAAAGATGAGAAAGGAGTTTGTAATGGCAGATTTGAAAGAAGTGGAACAGGCGTTGAACACTTACATCCGGCCGCTAACGTTTCCGGTAGCCATCAAGATGCTGAAATCAGAAGATGAAATCCCCGAAAAAACCCGGCGGCCCTTTCAACAACTCAATAAGAAAGTGGCCATTTGCCAGGGCATCGGCATGTCTCGTAAACTGGGCTGGGCTGTTGCCATGGGCAAGGAGGACATGCAATGCGCTTTAGGAGCAGCCCCGTTTGGCTTTTTTAAAAACATCGATTTTTTCAATGAGGGCAACCTGGCCGCCGGTATGTTTGCCGCTTCACCGGAGGTCGGCAAAAAGGAGGAAGACCTGATTGACCGGTTTGATTATGGCGCTTACAGTCACATTCTGGTTGCACCGCTGAATCGAGCCGCCTTTGATCCGGATTTGCTCATGATCTATGGAAATCCGGCGCAGATTATGCGATGTATTCATGGCGCCCTCTATAATGAAGGGGGTGCGATTCAATCAACCGCCATGGGAAGGCTGGGATGTGCGGCCATCATAACGGTGATGAAAAGTGACGAATGCCGTTTTCTCGTCCCCGGAAATGGAGATCGGATTTTTGGCATGACCCAGGATTGGGAGATGTCGTTTATGATCCCCAGGTCCAAGGTGGATGCGGTGTTGGATGGCCTGGCCAAGACCCATAAAGGTGGCATTCGATATCCGATTACCAGTTTTTTTAATTTTGAAGCCGCGTTTCCGCCGTCTTATCAGGAACAAATGAAGATCTGGGAAGGGGAAGGAGAATTATAAATGGAAGCATACACCGGTAGACAAAGGGTTTCGGGGGCCTTCAAAAAGACCTTTTCCGATCAGGAAATTCAAACGGATCGAATTCCGGCATACCCCATCATGGGTCAATGCAATGCCCAGTTGGTCGGGGCCTCTATTAAAGAATTTTTGCTGAATCCTGACATTTTCGTAAAAGCTCAGGTGGCCGCCTATGAGCGCTATAAACCGGATATCATCGTTATGCAGGGGGATTTGCTGCAGGATGTGGAGGCCTTGGGCAATGAGCTCAAATTTCCGGAAGATAGCATGTGCATATCCAGCAAGGTGGCCCTGGCGGATAAGGGAAAATTGAGCAGCCTTAAGCTGGTGGATCCCCAAAAAGACGGGCGCATGCCGGTTTATTTGGAAGCGTTGGCAGGGGCGAAGAACATCATTAGCGACGCCATTGTCTCTGCCGTGATCGCCGGTCCCTGGACGATCGCCATCGGTCTCAGAGATGCCGATCAACTTCTGCGGGATGCCATGAAGGATGCGGACTATGTTCATGAGCTCATGGAGTTTACCACCCAACAATCCATCCTGTTCGGAGAAGCCGTTTACCCCCTGAAGGTCGGGCTGAGCTACTCCGAGGCACCGGCCTCGTGCAGCCTCATCTCTCCGAAGATTTACCGGAATTTTATTTTTCCGTATCATAAACGCGTTGTCGATCATTTCAAGGAAAAGAAGGTCGGTGTGGGACTGCATATTTGCGGCTTTGCCACACCTATCCTGGAGGATATGGTCAACACAGGGGTAACCAATATCAGCATCGATGCACCGTCGGATCTGGCCAAGGCTGTAGAAGTTGCCAGAGGCAAGGCGGTGGTGCTTGGCAACGTCGATACCAATATTTTCTATTCCGGTACCCGCGAGAAGATGGAGCAGGCCATCAAGGATTGCCTTGCGCTAGCCCCCAAGGATAGTGGATATATCCTGGCCTCCGGTTGTGAGGTACCGGGGATTGCGCCGCCGGAAAAGGTGGATTGGTTTATGGACATTGTCAATGAGCTGGGCAAACAGCAATAGGTGGCAATCAACGGAAATTAAATTTCTTTAACCCTCATCGGATTCTTGGCGGGCCCCATGGGATCCGGCATGGGGCGTGAGGCATGAAGCTAGGGGCAAAGGTTTAAGAACTAAGAAAATAAAAATTTCATTTTCTGGTTATCTAAAAGTCCAAGTTATAATACAGCAGCGGTCAAATTGATGCCTCTGGATACCCGCTTTCCAGACTGTGTCGCAATTAGCAAAACCACGCATTTGCTGTTTTTGTCATTCCGGGCTTGACCCGGGCACGAAGTGAAGCTTTAGCGCTATCCAGTGCTTTTTCAGACTATTGTGTTACTGGATGCCGGATCGCGTCCGGCATGACAGACAGAATTTGAGCGCTTTTTTGAATTGCGACACAGTCTGGAAAGCGGGAATCCAGAAATCCACTTTAGTTGCTTATTGTGGATAAACAGATTGCATTATTATGAATTAAGGTGCTCGGCCCTTTGTCGTAAAATGTTACGGCAAAGGGCTTTTTTATTGCTTGACATTTTTAAAAAATATATATATTTACAGTAACTTACATCTTAACTGCAGCTATCAGCATATATTGAGTCTCAGCAAATCGAATTACAGCCTGTCACGAGTTATTGATCGAATCTTTTAGATCGATGCTTTCCGGGATCGTTTGTTTTTCGGGAGATTTACGATTGACACAGATTGAACAACCAGAATCTGCAGGAAGCGCGCAAGATTTTTGCAAACTTCAAGAGGATCTTGAGGATTCCGAGAACCGGTATCGCTGTCTGTTTGAGGGTTCAAAGGACATGATTTTTATTACCTTTAAAAATGGTGCCTTTCAAGATGTCAACCAGGCGGCCGTCGAACTTCTGGGATACGATAGCAAAGCAGATTTATTGTCAGTGGGTTCAGCCGAAAAGGTATACCATAATACCATGCATTGGCGGGTTTTCCAGCGGCAGATCGATCGTGAAGGATTTGTCAAAGATTTTGAAGCCAAATTCAGAAAAAAAGACGGCAGCCTGATTCATTGCCTGCTCAGCGGCAATGCGGTTTGGGGAAAAGACGGCAGCATTATTGGTTATCAGGGCATCGCCAAGGATATCACCGCCCGCATGGACGCCATTCGTAATTTTCGACAGCGGCACCATGAGTTGTTGGTGCTAAACGCGGTGGCCTTTGCCATGAACAAGACCCATGATCTGGATACCGTACTCGAGATTGCTTTAATAAAGGTATTAGAGGTGCTGGAACTCAACGCCGGTGCCATCTTCTTGATCGATCACGACAGCCATGCCTTCATTCTCAAGAGCCAGCACGGTTTGCCGGCTGCCATCACCGGAAAATCCAGTCGGATCCAGCTCCATGATAAAGCACTGATGACTTCTTTACTCGAGGAGGATCTTATTTTGATACCCGAGCCGATATTTCCACCGTTCAAAGCTGTGTTGAAAAGCCGGCCGAAACAGCCGCCCATAGAGCTGACCTGTTTTTTGATTACCGCCAAAGAAAAGGCTTCTGGATTTATGGCGTTGGACGTCCCGCCGGATAAAGACATCACCAGCGGCCATGATTTTCATCTGTTGGGCTCGCTTGGAAATTTCCTGGGCGGTGCGATTGAAAATGCCAGCCTGCTTCAGACCATTGCCGGGCATCGTGAAGAACTCAAGGGATTGACGGCCAGGTTGTTCCAGTCCCAGGAATTGGAGCGCAAACGCATTGCCCGGGAGTTGCATGACGAAGCCGGTCAGGCTTTGACCGGGATCAAATTTACCATGGAGACCATTGAAAAGGAAATGGCTCCCGAAAAAAGTCATGTACAAGAACATATCCGCGATATAAAAAAGCAAATAAATCGCACCTATCACGAAATGCGCCGTATTTCCTATCGTTTGCATCCGTCCATACTCAGCGATCTCGGGCTGGAGCCGGCGCTGGACGCTTATTTTGCCGATATCACCAAGTACAGTGATTTAAAGATTGAATTTAAAATGGTGGGATTTGAAGAGCGCGTCGATCCCGATATTGAAAGTATTTTATATCGCATCTCCCAGGAGGCGTTGACCAACACCCTGAAGCATGCGGCTGCCGGGCATTTCAAACTTTCGATCATCAAAAGCTACCCGCAAATCATTTTTTTGGCCGAAGATGATGGCATTGGATTTGATGCCGGCGCGTTTAAAGGCCAACAACAGGCTCTGGGCCTGTTGTCCATGAGAGAACGGGCGGCTATGTTAGGAGGCAAATTCACGCTGCGCACCTCACCGGGAAACGGCACCCGTATCCGCATAGAAATTCCCATAAAAGAGAGCGCTCATGACTGAGGGACCCATCAAAATTTTCCTGGCCGACGACCATACCATTGTGCGACAGGGCCTGGCCAAATTATTAGAGGCCGAGCCAAACATTAAGGTGGTCGGAGAGGCGCAAGACGGCCGTGAGGCAGTCGACAAAGTGCAGAAGCTAAAGCCGGATATTGTGATTATGGATATTGCCATGCCGCTGTTAAACGGTATTGAAGCCACCCGGCAGATTAAAAAGATATTGCCTCAAATCAAAATCATCATCCTTTCCA
This sequence comes from Desulfobacterales bacterium, assembly GCA_050116155.1. GTDB lineage: Bacteria > Desulfobacterota > Desulfobacteria > Desulfobacterales > JAHEIW01. The sequence goes on along the minus strand of JASFPE010000111.1, from coordinate 4,406 downwards.
TGCATTCCCACGATCGTTACATCAGCGAGTTAATCAATCTGGGCGCTTCGGGATATCTGCTCAAAGACGCAACCGGCGGTGAAATTGTCAAAGCCGTATTCGCTGCCATGAAAGGTGATGTCTATTTGAGTCCATCGATATCAAGACGCGTGGTTGAGGATTATCTTTCGTTGAAGAAAACCTCCTCTCGCGAAGATCTATACGCCAAGCTCTCCAACCGGGAGCGTGAGGTGTTTCAGATGATTGCCGAGGGGCACTCCACCAGGAAAATTTCAGACATTCTCTGCGTAAGCCCCAGCACCGTGAAAACCCACCGTGCCAACATCATGGAAAAGCTTCAGCTGGACAACATATCTCAATTGATCCAATTTGCCATCCGCCTCGGAATTGTCGACGTGCAATCCAAAGTCATTGATCCCTGATATTTCCGTTCCCGTATCGGAAAAAAATGAGGGACATCCCCACCCTGGGGTGTCCCCTGATGATACCCGCTGATATTACTCTTCTTCCCCCGGGTTTTCCGGGCAATTGGCCAGAAAACTGATATACACGTCGAGATTATCCAGGATCTGGGTCGGTGCCTCGTAGGGGCTGTAAACCGGGAACAACATAGGATCATTGCGGGCATCCGCGGGCTCGACCATTCCGGTGAGAATGGCCCCGATCACGCTCTGTGTCTGATGAGCGGCCGCGATCATCACATGGTCGGCATCGTCGATGTGCAGCTCTTGATTCTGGAGATCGCTCCAACTGAGCTGTCCGGCCAGCAATCCGCGACTGTAGAAAAGCCGCGTGCTCCAATGCGGGATCAAACCGTCCCCGTTTCTCCACTCCCTGCCACCTGTGGTATCTGGCTTGCCGCCTTCGTGCCAGCGGCGGAACCGCGGCTCATAGTCCGGATAGTCGGGAAGACCTTTGGGCGGAAGCGGGTCAGGCTCCGTCACGCGGTAGCGCGCAGTCGTTCTGAAGTTTCGGTTATAAAGAACATAGATGCCGTCGAAGCGGCTCCCATCGCTGCCGAGCTTCATCAGGCTGAGACGGGCTTCAGCGCTATTCAGATCCATGCTGTCGAGCAGAAAGTTTTCCTCGCGCCCGTATTTTTCTGTGCATCCGCTTTCGTCTGCTGCGCACAGATAGGCGGCGGGTTCAATCCAGCCCTCTTTGGGCTGGAGGTATTCACGCGCCCATTTGTCAGGTATCATTTCCCGCAGCGAACCGATACCGGGATGATCCGGATCAAACGGGTCCGAGCGCGAGTAATCATAAAGGGCCTGACGGTGACTGGTGTTACAGCTCCACAGGTCTAATTTAGGATTGTTGCAGGGCTGATCGTCTGGGGCGTCGTAGCGGCACATGATCAGATAGGGCCACAGAATCCAGTCGGTCGACAAACCCAATATGGTGCGAATGGTGCCGCCCAGCGCTGCCGGAACCTGATCATCTGTATACTCGTGCCAGGTGAGTCCGTGCAGCGTTTTGTAGTCGAAGGGGAAGCCCCGGTGGGGTGACGCAATGAAAATAGCGTTGTGCACGTTATCCTGGTAATCGAGCAGTTCAGCTCCCTGCGCCTCCGGATCCCCCTCGCAGGCCTTTCCGGCCACATAGGTACGCAGCACAAGTCCCCCCATACTGTGAACGATAACGTCGGCTTTGCCGTCGCGATCAGCATAGGTCAGATCCTCAGCCAGAGTACTGACCCCGTATGCGCCCACCCGCATGTTGAGAACCCACCTTAGCCAGGCTGCAGAATTGATGTTCGACCTGCGCCAGTCGTAGGTCACGGGAAACACGGTGCGATCGATTTCGTAGCCCATGCGCAAAAGGTTATCGATCAGCGGTTTATAGCTGCCGATGAACGGATCGAGATGGGGGCCGAGGTTGAAGTCGATAATACCTCCGTCCCATTGCGGCCAGTAGTCAATTACGGTGTTTCCGGGTGGCTGAGAGCCCAGGATGCCGTGCACGAAAACTACCGGATGAATGTTGGCCCGGTTGACCGAAAGCGATTTCACCAGCGGCGCACCGCCCCAGACAGCGGTGACATTTATGCTGGCTGTATCGGATGGCTGGACCCAGATGCGCCACGAGAGCGTCTTTGACTCGCCGGCAAACAACGTCAGGGCTGTGACGGCAGGCACCCGGATACAGCTGTCGATGAACCCGGTGTGAGAATAATCGGAGCCGGAAAGAAGCTCATAGCACTCCACGGGAATTTGATCGTCGCCCACATCGCGGTCCAGAAAATAGAAGCGGCTGCCTTCGGCAGTTTCGATAGCCAGGGTAAACGGGTGCGGACAGTCCGGTCCGCCCTCCGGGCAGGTCACCGTTGCCGTGATGGTCACCGGATTTTCCTCATACCAGCCGGTTTTATCACTGGTCGTCATTTCGGGTGTCGACACCTCCAGGCTGAGTTCGCCCGGCCCGCTGCCATTTTCAACTTGAACTGCACGGTTCCGCCGTAAACTTCCGATATATCTGCCTGCCGGATGGCCATCCAGAAATCAGACGGGGCCTGAAAGCCACTGACGATACAGGTGTTGGGGGGGCTGTCGATGCGGCATTTATCATCGGATGTGACGTACCCGGCAGAATTCCAGATTAAAGCCGGATCCGGGTTGATACAGGACGCATCTTTGTCTCCGAACTCTATCCACCCCTCGGCATTTTCATCAAATGTACTGATGGCGATAATCCCGGCATCCGCATTGCCGAGTTTCTTCGCCGGGCGCTCGGACAGGCTTGCGGGAGTGTTTGGAATTTCTTCGAAAATGGGTGCAATAATTTCTGCCCGGAGACTTGCACCCAGCAGCAAGGACACACAAATTGTGAAATAGGCGGTTAATTTTCTAGGACACATGGATTACCTCCTTTTATTCAATTCACACGCGGCATCGCCAAAAGGCGCCGTGGTTTTTGTTTCGAAGAAGGTTACCAGTGTAAATTTATTGTTTTCAAGAAAAAAATAAAATTAATTAAAATATTTACAGTATTTTACAGCATTTTACACTATTTGACAGGTCTTCAGGTCTTTTTTCTCGGGCAGGTTTTAAAGCGATCTTTTGGTACCGCTTACGCCCTTTAAATTATGCTTTACAATGGCATCATTATTTTTTATTTCTTGCTGAAGCAGCGAACAGTTTGCCGAGGCAGCGAAATTGAAAACCCGTAAAGAAAAATGAATAGTTGCCGATATTAGCTGCAGAACGGATGGATTATTTCCGTAAATTTCTATATCAGGTAGCAGGATGAAAAAAGATCATTTGCGGCGGCACAAACGGGGTGACGATCGCCGCAAAAAAGCGGACAGGCGAAACGGTGCCGACCGCCGTGCCTTAAACCACCTCAAGGTATTTACAGGGGAAGCGGACCAGGACGTCGTTTTTACGACCAAGCAGGCCTGCGAATATCTTAAGATATCTCGTCCCACGTACCTAAAATACATCGCAACCGGAAGAATCAAAGCAATCAAAATCGGCCGGGGATGGCGAATCCTTAAAGTCGAGCTGGATCGATTTTTGCGGGGTAAATAAAATCCAGCCGCCGCCGCATCAGAGTGGCTATGGGTACAAGCCCGGTTTTGTAAAGGAATAGGTTTTGTATGGCACTTCGCACCCGTTGCCAAAGGCGATCTCCATTATTCCGGAGCGCCAAACCTTGCGACCCATTTTTTTAACCTTTCTGAAAAAAGAGCAATAAATTTCGTGGGATTGAGTAACCTCACCCCACCGGTCTTTTTCGTACTGTCCTTCAGATGCATTTGGAAAAATGGTGTCATGAGTCGGAACTCTAAACAAGAAAAAGGGTGATGATTTCTCTTGTTTTATTACACCCCATCCAGGGGGAGGAGTTTAGCTTCCCTCTGCTGGTGGGAGGGATTGAGGGAGAGAGAAAAATGGCTTTTGCCTAATTCGCTGACCGCTCAATAACACACCAAACTCTTGACCTTCCCTCGCAGCCGCTGATTACCAGGTTTCAAAATTTTTTAGGCTCTCTTTCAAAGTCTTCCGGCATAATGGCCTTGTGTTAATGAGAGAGATCTTAAGCCATAAAGACGACACAGATACTATTGACGCATTTTCCCATATTTTTTATTATAATATGTTACATATAATTCCAAAGAAGCTTTAGTAGACATTAAAATGATATGAACAAAGTATATTTTTCAACAGCGCTCTTCCTTCCTATTTTTGCCGTATCTGGTTTTGCATCACAAATCAACCGGATCCCTCTATCTGAATTGCATTCAAAATCAGATCTGATCGTAATGGCGGAAGTCACAGAAGTGGCTAAAGAAGATAATCAGGACCACGTCACGATACAGGTTGATTCATATCTGAAAGGTTCAAATCCTCAAAAAATATATACTTTCACGCTCATCACCAGGGGAGGGCTGAAAGACTTCGACC
>JASFPE010000110.1:0-12871 GCA_050116155.1 Desulfobacterales bacterium | reverse complement strand
GGCAAATTCCATTTCAGATAGACCGGGCCGAATCGTTTTTTGCATATATTCAAATGTTTTCCGCGTAAGTTCAGCTGTTTTTTGCATTTGCTGAATTTCCCAGTCCGACTTATTCATTCGTAATTTTAAGATTGACGGAGAAGCGTCAACATTTTTTTGGGCCTGCATTATACTACGATAGAAATAAAAGTCATTGACCGGCAAAACATCCAATTCAAAACCCAGAACTCCGGGGAGACGACCATATATATCGTTAAGTAAGGCCGGGATTTCTTTAATCGATTTAATTTCAATTATATTTTTAATGGATGATTCTGTGCGTGCCCTGGGCAAATATTGCCGGATGAGCAATACGGGTTCGCCTTCGGCCGGGATATACAGAAAACCATTCTGGGAGGTTCCTGAAAAATAAAATAGATCAACGCGCTGAACGATGAAAAGCCCGTCGATATCATGCTGCTGCAACTGCACTTGAATGTTTCGCGTGCGCTGTTTAATTTCGCTGGCGGGAACCTTAAATGTTTCTTTATTTTTTAGGTTGTCTTGCTTTACGGGTGACATAAAATAAGGACCTTTCTGAAACATCCAAATCATTAATTGATTATTTTTCTCCCCAAACGAATGTTGATGGTTTCGTAAAAGGTCCCTTTTCCCGTTTTCCTGTCATTCCGGCGAAAGCCGGGCACGTAGTGAAGCTTTAGCGCTATCCAGTAGATTCAACATGTTCTGGATGCCGCATCCGTCATCCCGGACTTGATCCGGGACCGGCATGATAATTTGGGGACTTTTTACGAGACTAACAATGTTAAATATTCTGTAATGAGGGGCTCCTCACTCATTTTAAATTTTCCGAATAATCTCAATTAGCACTTTAAAATCTAATTTGGAAATAAAAAATGCATATCAAATTATCCAGTGAGTTTACGATGTCGTACATAATTGCAAAAAAATAATTTGCGCTTCTAAATATTTATCATTACATTAACGAATATATTTACCGACTTCAGCGCTCAAACCTTTGACGAGGGAAATGGAATGCATTTTCATAATAGAACTTTAGCGATACTCACCCTGTGTGTGTCGTTCATCGCAGGAAACCTTTTGCTTGCCTGTAACAACAAAGTCGTCAGCTACCGCGGCAGATGGGTGGATGATGCAGACCGGATTGCATTGCAGGAAGGTGGACCGCACCAGGGTAGCTGGCAAACCCGGGACGTCACCATCGCCTATGAATATGTCAAAGATGCACAGAGTCTGCAGATTTCAGGAGTGGTCGGATTATCGGATCATTTGAAAATGGGCTTTTCTACCCTGGAATACTTGAATATTAATGTCATTTCAGTGGAAGACGGAATTGTTCTGGATTCCAAAGACATAAAAACCTTTGGGTATCGCCGGTATATTGATTTCATGGGTAAAATGACCTTTGAAACTCATTTGGAACTGTCTGAAGGTGCCGTTGCCGTTTCGTTCAGTTACAGTGGCACGGTTATTGAAGGTGGTGGCAGAGGAGATTGGCGTTTTTGGAAGGTGCCGAGTCTCAATCCTCCAGAAGAATAAATAACTTGATTTTACCTGAAAATCGGTTATTATCTGATTTATAACGGATGGCCTGTCCGTTTGGGGCAGGCCGGTGTCATTCTGAAGGAAGATCCATCGCTATTGGTGGCATCCTGAAGTGTGAGACACTGAGAAATTAATTTGAAAGGAGGGTGTCCCAATGGCTGATGGTACTGTCAAATGGTTTAACGACCGCAAGGGCTATGGATTCATTGAACAGGAAGATGGACCGGATGTGTTTGTTCATCATTCTGGAATTAATTCAACGGGTTTCCGGTCAGTTAATGAAGGCGACAAAGTTACCTTTGACATAGAGCAGGGGCCAAAAGGCCCGTGTGCTGTGAATGTTACTGTAGTTAATTTATAAGATAAAATAAAAAAGGGCAAGCCTTTCAATTTGGAGGATTGCTCTTTTTGCATTTTTAGAAAGGAATATCTTGATGTTTTACGAAGCAATATTCAAGCCTTCAAGAAAAATGAAATATAATGCCGAAGCTAAAAAACTTGCGGGTAAAAAAATTGCTGTTCAGGATGGCTGGGTAGTGGAAGAGGGGCCGTTTGAGGGGCAGAACTGCTTTTATATTCCCAACTCGACCATCGGATGGATTCCAATTGATGATCTTAAAGAAATGAAACCGATTTCCTTTACCAAATGGGAAGAAATTTACAACAGCCTGGGGTTTGGAGAATAATCTGAAAACATACGCAAGCCATCTTATGGTTCCGTAATCGTATGTCTTTTCAATATTAAGCCATAAAAAAGGGGCACTCCATCTAAAATTTAAGTTTCCTGCCGCCGTTTTTCCTCATCCCTGATTTCTCGTCGTAAAAGTTTGCCGACCTTGGATTTCGGCAACATGTCCCGGAATTCGATATAATGAGGTACTTTATAGGACACCAGATATTCCCGGCACCATTTGATTAGCTCATATCCGGTAATACCTTTGATGTCTTCTTTCAATACCACATAGGCTTTGATGCGCTCGCCCACCTTTTCATCCGGCAGTCCGACGACACAGGATGCGATCACCGCCGGATGCTCTTGAAGCACCGTCTCGATTTCAGAAGCCGATACCCGGTACCCTTTGTGTTTGATGGTGTCCACGGTGCGATCAACGAAATACAGATGACCATCGACATCCATGGACATAACGTCTGCGGTTCGATACCAGGTATCACCTTCGATCTGAACAAATGCGGCTGCGGTTTCTTCCGGTTTGTTTAAGTAGCTGGTGACCATGAATTGCGAGGATACGAGCAGCTCGCCCGATTCTCCGGGTTTGACCTTATCCAGCGACGTGGGATCGACGATCCTGACCTTCTTGCTGGGCACGATTTTACCGACACTTTTTGGTGGATTTTCCTGATCCACCGGACACATGGAAACCCCACCGCAGGTTTCCGTGGCGCCGTACCCCTGATAAATAGTTTTGCCGAATTTCTCTTTCCAGCGTTTGCCGACTTCAACCGGCAGCACGTCTCCGCCGCTGAAACAATACTGCAAAGAACTGAGATCATATTGATACAGACGCTCATGCTCCAGTATCATGCGATACATCGCGGGGACGCCGATCATGGTTTTGGCCTTGAAGCGCTGGATGGCATCAAAGGTGGCATCCAGATTTATACGTGGTTGCAGAATGAGGGTGCCGCCCGCTAAAAGCGTTGCCAGGCTGCAGGTTTGTCCCAGAATGTGAAAAAGCGGCGCATTTCCCATAATGACGTTATCTTCGGCTGGAAACAATCCATCACTCATTCGAATTTGCTCCAGTGCCGATTCCAGAAAAAAATCATGGGTAAACGGAACACCTTTGGGAAATTTTGTGGTGCCACCGGTATAAAGGATTTGGGATAGTGTCTGACCACCATTGATTTTGTCCGGCAATTTACCAGCTTTGTTTTGGTATTTTGCCAGCAGCTTTTTATAGGAATAGGTGTGGTCATCGAGAGAAAAGCTTCCGCGCGGAATCACATCAAACAAGTACCCAAAAGACCGTTTATGCCAGGGCAGCAGATCAACCGCGTTGGTCACGATAACCCGTTTTAGTTGGGTTTCAGATAGCACGCTGGTAACATAACCAAAGTTGGTGTCCGCACACACAATTGATTCTGCCTGGCTGTCGTTGGCAATGTATTTTAAATCATAGGGTGTATAGATCGGCGTTATGGGCACAGCCGCAGCTCCGATTTTTTGAATGCCCAGCCAGGTCACCACCCACTGAACGCTGTTGGGGATGTACATCATGACCCGCTGCTCGGGTCCGACACCGAGATCCGAAAGGGCGGCAGCAAAGGTTTCGGCCAAAGTTTTGATCTTATGATATGAGAATGTTGTGCCGAGATAGATGATGGCGCTCTGGTCTTTGCGGCGTTCAGCGGTTTCTGCGAAGACCGAATATATGTTGTCCAATTTTTTCATCTTCACACCCCGAAATAGGCGGATTTTACTTCAGGATTTTCCATAAGTTCTTTTCCGGTTCCCGCTAAGGCCAGCATGCCATTTTCAATGATATATCCGCGATCAATGAAAGGCAAAAGTGGTCGGGCAAACTGCTCGGTGATCAGGATGGTGATCCCGGATTCTTCTTTGAGACTTTTTATGGCGTCAACCAGCATGGTTTGCATCATCGGGCTCAGGCCTAAAAGTGGCTCGTCCAGCAACAGTAATGCCGGCTTGAGAACCAGCGCCATTCCAATGGCCAGCATTTGTTGCTCGCCTCCGCTCAGAAAGCCGGCTTTGCGTCGTTTCAATTGCACCAGCGCCGGAAACAGATCATAAACATAGCCCATTCTTTGCTTTAATTCCGACCGATGTACCTGATGTCCGGCAATTTTCAGATTTTCAATCACATCACTTTCAGGAAAAATCGGGTGACGCTCCCGTGACAGCACCAGCCCTTTGTCTACCCGTTTGTGCGGTTCGATGTCGGTAATATTTTCACCATTGAATAGGACTTTGCCATAAACGTTAATTCGCTCACCGCCTTTGCGCTGCTCTTTGATTTTCATGTCAATGATCAGTCCCGAAATGGTATTCATCAAGGTGGTCTTACCGGCGCTATTGGAGCCGATCACCCCGACAATTTCGCCTTCCTCCACTGTCATGGTCAAATCGTTAATGGCCAGCGCATTTTCAAAAAATACCATCAAATTGCACACTTCTAACATTAATTACCTCGTAATTAATCGTTTGCCGGTTTAGCCCGTTACCAGTTTGCCCGTTAAATTCGGTATTATTTCTTTTTCTGACGGGATTACCGGCTCAACGGGCCAACTTTGAATTATGCTTCCGCCCCTAAGTAAGCCTTTTTGACCGCCTCACTTTCCATTACCTCATCGGCGTTACCCTCGGCAATTTTTTCGCCAAAATTCAGAACGATGACCCGATCGGCAATTCGGAACAACTCCTTCAGGCGGTGTTCGATCATTAATATGGTTTTGCCCTGCTGGCGCAATTTTTCGATAATCGGGACGATGCTGGCGACCTCTGCCAGACTCAGGCCTGAAAAAAGCTCATCTAATATAAGCAGGTCTGGTTGCAGGGCGATGGCTTTGGCCAACTCCAGTCGTTTTAAATATCCCTGAGGAAGCGCGCTGGCCACCTTATAGGCCACAAAAGCATCACGTTCAAAGCCGACTTCTTCCAGCAAATCCAGCGCCACCGCATCCCGGTCTCCGTATTTGCCGCCAATCAGCTGCTTCACCCGTGGCGAATATAAGGGGATAATCATATTTTTAAAGGCCGGAAGTTGATAAAATGGCTTGACCATCTGAAACGTCCGCGCAATTCCCAGACGAACGATTTTATAAGGCGCCCAGCCGGTGATGTTGCGGTCACTATAAATAATTTCTCCCTCAGAGGGTTTAACAAAACCGGTAATGAGATTCACGGCGGTTGTTTTGCCGGAACCATTGGGCCCGATCATGCCCAACAGCTCACCTTCTGCCATTTCAAAACTGAGATCGTTGATGGCCTGAACCCCGCCGAAATTTTTATATAATGCAGATAATTTGAGCAGGGGAGATGAGCTCATTTTTCAACCTCCACCCATCTTTCAATCTGGTGATATTTGCGCTGAATATAGTGAAAAATACCTTCCGGCAGGGCTACGGTAAAAATTACGAGAAACAAGCCGTAGAATACGATTCGAAGTCCTCCCAATCCTCGCAAGATTTCCGATAGGGGTACCAGGATAAATGCACCGAGCACTGAACCGGCAAATGTTCCAATACCGCCCACCACCGCTGCTGCAATTGGCAAAATAGAATAATCCAGAGCAAAAACAGGCATGCCGACAAACAAATAGATATGCGTCATATAGGCACCGGCAAAAGCTCCTACGGAACTGGCGATAAATAAGGACTGGATCTTAAACCAGTAAATGTTGATACCGGCATTCATGACCGAACGGTCGTTATCATTTATGCCTTTTAAGACCAGACCAAAATCAGAACCCATTAACCGCCGGAATCCAAATAAAGCGGCCAGCAGGGCGATAATAACGACATAAATCTCAATCCAGCTTGAAGGCAAGGCAGCTAGACCACTGAGCCCCACGGTGCCTCCAAAAATTCGCGTCGCTTCTATAACTCGAACCAGCATTAATGGTAAAACCAGTGTGACCATAGAAAAATAGATTCCGCGAAGTCTTAAAACCGGGATAAGAATAGCGGTACAAAAAACACCGCCGAAAATCGTTGCCAGCGGGATGGTCACTGCCGGAGGCCATTCCCAGTAGTGATTCATTATACCGGCAAGGTAGGCGCCAGTACCAAAAAATAGCGCCTGCCCAAGGGATACCATACCGGTCAGGGCCAATATCTCCCAACTTATTGCCAAAAGCGCAAAGACGGATACGGAAAGTAAAACTCTTTGCCAATACATGCTCAAGGTTAATGACAATATCAATAGACCGACAATCGGCAATAGTCTCGGAGCAGACAGATACAGCATTTCCCGCCAGGAGCAAACTGCAAAAATATCATTTGACCTGACGTTAATGCCCCTGTCTATCCGTTCTTTTCGTCGCTTCATTCCTGCCTCTGGCAGTTAGTGGTTGAATGGTTGATTCGTTAAATCGTTGATTTGTTAAATTGTTAATTGGTGATTGGAATTTTATCTATTTTATTCCTTTTCAATCCGAAATTTGAATTGCGCATTCCGCATTCCACCTTCCGCATTGTATTTATTATATTCTTTCTTCCAACTCCTTTTGTTTGCCAAACAGGCCTGAAGGTTTAACAACCAGAATGGCCAGGATGGAAATTAAAGGAACCAGCATAACCCAGTGGCTTTCCAGATAAGTGACGGTAACTGTTTGCGCATAGCCAATTAAAAAAGAGGCCAGCACCACGCCGCCGGTCGAGCCTAAGCCACCAACAATGCAAACGGCCAGGGCATTGATCAGTACGCTGTAGCCCTGTTCAACATTTATGGTCCCCAAGGGCAGAATAACAATAGCGGCGATGGCCGCATAAGCGGCGCCAAAGGAAACGCTGAGCATGGCCACGCGATCGGCGTTAATGCCCAGGCTCAAAGCGGTACGTTCATCCTGGGCAATTCCCCTAAAGCGCAAGCCCGTCCGTGTATGGTGTGTGAAAAACCACAGAAAGCCTGCCATGGCGATGCCGATGATCACAATAAATACGCGTTGCATGTCGACGACCACCGGACCGATATCGATGCTCATGTCGATAAAAACGGGCAACGAGTATTCAAATCCGATAAATCCCAGATATTTAAACAACTCCAGGAGGGCCAGCCCGATTCCAAAAGTGGCGATGACTTCGGAAAGGACCATACCCCGAATTCTCAGAAGTACGAATCGATACATCAGTGCGCCGGCAATGGCGGTTATCAAAACCGCCAACACTACGGCCAGAACATAGGGCAGGCCGATGGAGTTGAAAAAAATCCAACAAACCAATGCCCCGAGAATATACACGGCGCCGTATGCGAAATTGGCGACTCCGCTGATCCCGAAGGTCAGGTTAAAACCCAGGGCCACCAGGATCAGTATGACACTGTTTACAAAACCGTAGATTAAAGTGTTTGCAAGCATAAAAAAACCAGAAAAAACCTGCCCGCCTTGTCCGAGGTGCAAAGGTGGGCAGGTCTGATTGATAAATGATCGTTATTGCCTTAGCGTTTCTTAACCCATGAAGGCAGAACGATTTCACCCTCCGCCAGGCTTTTGGGATAGACAATCTTTCTTTTGCCGTCATTTGTCCATTGAAAAAAACAGCCGACGGCGGTTTCAGCCGGATCAGTACCATAGACGACCTGATGGCCTTCGTCAAATCGGATGCGGCCCATCACTCCCTGCCTGTCTGTCTTTTCGATCTCGGCTACGATGGCGTCTGGATCAACAGAACCGGCGCGTTCGATGGCCTCTTTTAGGATGTAGACGGATTCGTAAGACGGTGCAGGTCCGTGTCCGGCCTGGATTCCTTTACCGTATGCTTTTTTGTATTTCTCATAGAACTGTTTCGCCGGGGCATACTTTTCAGAAGGCATGTTGCCCAACTCAAAAATAGCATTCATCATTCCACCGATTTTCCCATTAAAGGTCTTCCATGCCACCTCGCCGGCCATGGGTGAAATAAATCCGGCGATCATGGCCGGGACTTTGATGCTTTTCCATTGTTTGACCAGAACCCCGCTTTCGGGCATATCAAAACATGTAAATAGAACTCCAGCCCCTTTGGCCTTGGCTTTCATCAATGCCGAGGAGAAATCCGAAAATCCGGTTGGATACTGATCGTGGCCCAGTACTTCATAACCCAAAGACGGATAGACTTTTTTCGCCATGGCTCCTGCGGTGCCGCGCGCCCAGGCAACATCCTGGTTCATGACATATACCTTGTCAAAACCAAACTGATTTTTCAAAGTTGCCATGGTTCCGCCTAAAAGTTTTGCCCAATAGATAACATTCAGCGAAACCCTGAATACATATTTATACTTTTCAGGATTACTTTTGATTTTGGCCTGTGTGCCGGGTGTCATGGCAATGGTGCCCAGCATGGGCATCTTGTATTTGGATAGAATATCCATTCCGGCTAAAAGTGCTTCGGATCTAAAGGGGCCCACGACGATGGCCGTTGGCTTTTTTTCCAGGATCATTTTTTCCAATCCTAAAAGGGCCTCGGGTACGGGTACCCCAGCGGCTGCGTCTCGTAAATCGGCAGCAAAGACTTTGAGAAGTCTTTTCTCTCCTCCTACATTTACCCCTCCCCGGGAGTTAATTTCACTGACAGCAAGCTGAACTGCCTTATGGGACTCTTTTCCCTCTAAAGATGACAGAGAAGTCGGCACGCCGATGATAATCGGTTCAGCCGCGATGACAGGGCTGACAGGTGCAAACCAGATAAACGATACGGCCAATAAAATTGCAAATACAGCTAGCTTTCTTTTCATGGGTTGCCTCCTTATTATTTAATTTATTCCTCTATCCTATATGAAATTGCCGGTTATAGGGCTTGCAAAAATATGCGGTGAGCGCTGCTATTTGCTGCCCGTTGAACTGCTTTGCGAGCAAATAATTCCAGCGTTGAGAACGGCCTTCTATGGGAATTCGAAATTCAGGTTCGACTGAATCAGATTTAAATGCTTATTTTAGTTTGTTTTTTAGGGCACATTCCAAATAGCTATATGGTAGCTATATTAACCGTTTCCGGAAGTCAAGTGAATTGTATCACATCGTATACCACCGGCGAGGATTAGATCAGAAGAATAGTTCATTATAATGAACAATAAATTGTTATTTATTTTGAATCCTATTTGGGTGTTAATTAATATATATATGGAATTTAGCTAAATTTACTTGACAAAAATAATTTTGATGGTAAAATTAAAAACCAATCATGTTCATCTAAATGAACAACAAACCGGGGGGTGAATATTGAAAATCCAGATAGAATCTCTTGGGCTGCCGACATTGTCGAAGTTGATCGGCAAAACGTCGCAATTGGAAATGGAAGACGGTACGGTGGCTGATCTTATTGCATGCATTGTGGATCGACATGGCCGGCAGGCGCGTAAAATTCTGCTGGATCAGACAGGTCGGCTGGATCTGGCCATCCAGGTAATGGTCAATGACGAAAACTTCCTGCCCAGAAACGAATATTCACAGCGTGTTCTCAAAGACGGGGATTCAGTCAAATTTATGCTCTTAGTTGGGGGAGGCTAGCCCCGTCTGTCGATTTCATTATTCTTCTGTTTCTTAAAAAGCCGGTGAGTTGGATGATTGGTTATAGTCAACAACGATAACCAGACGGGGAAATCCCAAATTTCAAGCACCAAATTACAAATGGTTCGACATGCTCACCACCCTGAGCTAAGTCGAAGGGTAAATCTCAAGTTCCAATATTCAATGACCAAAAGCTGGAATTTTGAATTTCGGTCATTGGGACTTATTTGGAATTTGTGATTTGTTATTTGAAATTTTAATGCCCATGGTTTTCTAAATTATTTTAGAATTAAGGTAAAACATTATGTCTTATTTTCGTGTTAATGGTAAATGCAACGGTTGTTTGGCCTGCGTGGAGAATTGTCCTGCTTCTGCCTTGCGTTTCAGCGATCGGGACAACCGACGAACACTCAAACACAACATGACCAAATGTGCTCGCTGCGGTCAATGCTGGCGAATCTGTCCGCAGAAGGCCATCGAGTTTGAGCACCTGTTAGAGGGAGGCTGGGATGATGTGGTCACCCTGGATCTGATTCGTTGCCAGGTATGCAGTGAACCGCTTTATTCGACGGTTTACCTGCAAAAAATGGCCGGCGAACTAAATTCAACCGGTGAAGCGCTCTGTCCGCTGCACCGGCAACGACAGGCCGCTTCGAAGTTGCCGGTAGTCGTGCCGGGTCGGACCTTCGCAAAATCGGGGTATAAATGATTGTCGGAGATTTAAAACCGCTGGCAGAAATTGTTTCAGCGATTAAAGAATATAAGCAGGTGCTGGTGCTTGGCTGCGGCAGCTGCGTCACTGTATGTCTATCCGGCGGCGAAACAGAGGCTGAACAGCTGAGTCGCGAACTTTCTCAGATACGACATATTCATGGCCCTCCGCCGAAATTTGAGGTGGGCTCGATTCTCCGGCAGTGCGAACGGGATATGGTCGCCGAATATCAGAATATACCTGCCGCAACAGATGCCATACTGTCGCTTGGCTGCGGCGCCGGTGTTCAAACCCTGGCCGATGTTTTCGAGCCTTTGCCTGTGATTCCTGCGCTTAATACGACCTTTCTGGGAGCGTCGGATAAACCCGGCGAATGGACCGAAAAATGCAAAGGCTGCGGGGACTGTATCCTTATTCATACCGGTGGCATCTGTCCCATCGCGCGTTGTGCCAAGAGCCTTTTTAACGGTCCTTGCGGCGGCTCCCAGGGGGGCTTTTGTGAAGTCGGCGGGGGCAGACCCTGCGCCTGGACCCAGATTGTTGCCAGGCTCAAACGGATGAACAAACTGGACTATTACGAGAAAATTAACACCACTAAAGATTGGACCCAGGGCGGTGCCGCAGGCCCACGCAAGCGCGTAAGAGTAGGATTAGGAAACGGATCTAGTTAAAGGTTCAAAGGTTCAGGGTTCACGGCGTTCGGTCCGTGGTTTCTTTCCAAGCAAATTGGGGCTTTGCTTCCGAGGGAAGCACTTAACAGACTGTCAATAAATCGTTTCCCCTCCCTCGATGGGAGGGGATTAGGGGGAGGGTGATCACCCCCACTCAAACTCTCCCCCAGCAAGGGGGAAAACTTTTAGTAAAATTGCAAGAGTTGTTTGAAAACCTGTCAACCTTTGAACCTTTGAACCCTGAACCGGGAACCCTGAACCCCTGAACAATGGAAATAAACAGAATTGAAATCCTATCCGTTGGTGTCGATGTCGGAAGCTCAACCAGTCATCTGGTCTTTTCCAATCTGGTGCTTGTAAAAGACGAGCATTCGGTTACGCGCCGTTTTAACATTGAGGAAAGAAACATCGCTTATGAGGGCAGAATCATCAATACGCCTTTATTGGATGATAATACAATTGATATCGATAAGTTAACTGATTTTTTTAGAGATGAATATCAAAGGGCTGGTATTGATCCTGATGATATACAAACCGGGGCGGTTATTATCACCGGCGAGTCCGCTCGAAAACAAAACGCAAAGCAAATAGCAGAAGCGCTATCCAATGATGCCGGAAAATTTGTGGCAGCCACAGCAGGACCCAATTTCGAAAGCTTAATCGCAGCCATGGGTTCCGGAGCGGTCGCACGATCAAAGGATGCTGGCAAGACAATATTATCCTGTGATATTGGCGGCGGAACGTCAAATATCGCCGTCTCAAGAAATGGGGAAATCTTATCTACGAGTTGCATATCAATAGGGGGGCGGGTACTCGGTGTCAATCCTGAAGGAAAAATTTGGCGGATCGACGAACCCGCCTTAAAGGTTATGCAGCATCTGGGGCTGAATTATAAGATCGGGGATCAGATCGCCAAAGAGGATATCGAAAGCATCGCAGGTACTTTGGCTGAAACATTATTTGAGGTCATTCGGGGTCCGGCGAATTCCACGTTAGCCAGGCAGCTCATGCTGACCGATAACCTGGCTTTTCCAAACCACATCGATGAATATTCATTTTCAGGGGGTGTTGCAGAGTTAATGTATGGGAGCATGGGCTATTATGACGATATCGGGCAAATTCTGGCCGCTCAAATTAATTCGTTGACACCCCAATTAGCCTCTGCGGTCATAGAGCCGGCCAATAAAATCAGAGCAACCGTCATTGGTGCCGGCGCCTATTCATTATCAATTTCCGGTTCTTCTGGTTTTCGAGACGATCAGATTTCTTTTCCGATCAGAAATGTTCCCGTAATGCGGGTGGATGTAGACAGATCAAAATTAAGTGTTGAACATATTATATCGCAAATAAATGTGTCCTTCCAAAGGTTTGGCTTCGAAGAAGGTGAAGATATCATCGCCTTATACTTCACGGATCCGGTTAGGGCTTCTTATCCCCAGCTGGAATTGTTTGCACGATCCATTGAAGCGGCGCTTGCCAATACAATAAAGCATAAATTGCCTGTAATTTTGATCTTTGAAACAGATATTGCATGCAGCGTGGGAAATGTCATTCGTCGGGAAACTGATTTAAAAACGAATCTGCTATCACTCGACGAACTGAAGCTGGAAGAAGGGGATTGGGTCGATATTGGTGAACCCTTAGTGAACGGTCAAGTATTTCCGGTCACCGTAAAATCCCTTGTCTTTCATAACAATCACAGCTAGGGTTGCATCCCGCAGGGAATTTGCAATACCAGG
>JASFPE010000109.1:0-12899 GCA_050116155.1 Desulfobacterales bacterium | reverse complement strand
GCACAAAGGCCACAGTGCGAACAGATTTCAAGCCAGGTTTTCAGGCGTGATTTGAAGGTTTTCTGGATGGTATCCCACAGTTTCTTACGGTCAACATCGAGGGCGTTCATTTCCTCGTAATACTGTTTACCGCTTTTATCCGCCAAAAGCGCCTGCAGTTCTTCCTTCGTATTCACTGGTTTTTTATTGCAAAGAATTCCTTCCGGCATGGTTCTAGTCCCTCAACTTATTTTAATTTGGTTTCGTAGTTATTTAGAACTAAATATTTTCTTGGTTTTCATTAATCTAAATTGACTATTCAATCGTCAATTCAACTTTCCTCTACCATGCAATACCTTTGTTTTTCATTCCGCCGCGTTTGATCCCGTAATCCATGCCGAGCTGGGCCCGTGAGAGGAAAAACAGAACAAAATGCGATAGCTTGGTTAACGGGATGGCTACTAAAAATATTTCGCCGCATAAGACGTGGGTAACGATCCAGAAATAGTAGTTCGACGATACGTGAAAGGCGATAAAGCCGGTTATAAAAGGCGCCACGGCAATGGCCAACAGCAGATAGTCATAGGCCGTTGTGATCAGCCTGACCTCTGGCAGGGCAATGCGACGCAGGATCAGAAGAATTACGGACACAAACACAGCAATCGTCAGAAAATCCGCCACCGCGCCAGGCATG
The DNA here is from genome assembly GCA_050116155.1 of Desulfobacterales bacterium. Taxonomy (GTDB): domain Bacteria; phylum Desulfobacterota; class Desulfobacteria; order Desulfobacterales; family JAHEIW01. The sequence goes on along the minus strand of JASFPE010000109.1, from coordinate 12,226 downwards.
GACCATAGGCTGAAACCCAATCTCTCTCGCATCAGGACATTGTGCCCCAGCAAAAATATCGGGGTCAGCAACAGTCCGATATGCATTAGAAAAACCCACAATGTAAACCAGGGATTATTCCGCCAGCTGCGGGTCCCATAGGGAAACAGCCAGAAAAGAATAGAGCGCACCGCACCCTTAACGCCATAAGAAACATTTTCCGAATACGTCACCCGGTCCAGTTTCCAATCAAGACCTCTGATATACATCACGGTACGAACAATCAGCCCGATAAAGAAAATGGCAAAGGATAACCAGGCAAGGGGGCCAGTCACAAATTCATACATGGGTTACTCCTTAAAGTCTATTATTCTTAAATCCGAAATCGAAAGGCCTTCTGCCTTTAGATTTTTGCCGTTAAATACACAATCCGAAATCCAAAATCCAAAATTGATTGATTTCGCATTCCACATTCCGCATTCAAATAGTCATTCTTCATCGTCATCTCTTTCGGTGAGAAAACGATAAAAAAACGTTATCCCAATAAGCGCCGCCACGATGATGACATACGTAATAGTTTCCGTGTGCAGCATATATTCCTGCAGTGTGTGAATGGTGGTTTCCATCTAAATATCTTCTCCGTATGACAATTTAGGCTTTATGTGTATCTATCTACAAATACGGTCACAGCTTCAAGGTTCAGGGTTTATGCCTAAAAACCCAGAACGGTGTACGCTGAACCCAGAACCTGGAATCAATGTTCCTCCGGATAATCCGGATGCGTATACATAATCGGCATGTGCGTGACGATAAAACGAAATACAAGCAATCCCGCAGTGACCAGAAAAACGGAAATCGCGATTTCCATCCAGTGGGGAACATATCTTTCACTGGAAGGCAGGTGCCAGTTAAATGCAATCAGGCCGACATTTAGACGGTTGAGGACAATACCCAGTACAGTCCAGGCCGCGGTCCATTTTATAATTTTCAGGTTTTTTTCACGCACGCCGATGGCATAGAAAAAGCACGGCAGTGCCACAAAACCCAGCAATTCCAACAAAAACCACAATCCATAAGGCGTGCCCAGCAAGTGCCAGTGATTGCCCTCGGATATTCCGATCACCTTGATAATGAAATAGCCGGCCAACACCAGGGAAGCGGCTTTACCGAATCCCAGGGCAATGTCATCCTTTTCTTTAAGATGGGCCTCGTCCATTTTTTCGGCAAAATAACGATGAGACAGCGTGCTCTCAAAAATGACCATCGAAAGTCCTGCAATGACGGCGGACACAAAGAAAAATACCGGGATATAAGGAGAATACCACAATGGATGAAGCTTGGATGGTGAAATTAAAAAGAGCGCACCCAAGGATGATTGATGCAGGGTGGAGAGCACCACTCCGAAGATCGTCAACACCAGCGTGAGTTTGATAAGGATGTTGCGTAGTTTTTTCAAACCGAGCCATTCCAACGCGGCCGGTGAAAATTCGAGAAACAGAACCGTCAGGTAAAGGGCCACGCAGGCGGCCACTTCAAACAGCAGCGACGTTGTCCCCTGTTGCATAATGAACGGATAGGGCAGTCGCCAGGGCCGTCCGACATCATAATTGAGCGCCACCACGACCAGGGCGTAGCCTAAAAATCCGGTCAGTATGGCTGGCCTGACGGCAGAATGGTATTTTTTCATGCCGAAAATATAAACGGCGGTGGAGGTGACGAATCCCCCGGCTGCCAGAGCAACGCCGACCAGCAGGTCGAAACCAATCCAGATACCCCAGGGATTGTAGTCGGACAAATTGGTAACGGCGCCCAGGCCTTTGGTAAAGCGCAGCACTGTCACGATCAGACCAACAATAACGATAATTCCGGCTATCATATTAAACGGAGTTAAATGAGATTTGTTAAACGGAGTTAAATAAGATTTGCCGGTCATGGTAGCTTCATCAGACATCAGGAATCCTCCTCGTGTGGCTTCTGGTCAGCATCGTCAGCCGATGGGTCGGCAGCTTCCTCAGCGGCTGCCTGGGCTGCTTCTTCAAGCGCCTTGCTGACGGCAGTTTCGATGGCTGCGGCTTTATCTTTTTTTGCCTTTTCCATGGCTTCGGCCAGCTTTGCTTCGGCTTCACTCCGGGCCTTTTCCAGCGCAGTGGCAACCGCTTCCTGCTTTTCTTCAAGCTCAATTTTATCTTTGCGTTTGTTAATGGCATAGATACCTGCCAGAAGTACAGGCCAGATACCGACCACAATGGGAACTCCGCTGAGTGCGCCGGACGTCAATTTTGGAGCCGGCGTGGTACCCAGATCTTCGCGCATACCGATTTGATGAAAAGGTACACCGGATAAATACAACCAGCTGGTGCCGCCCATTTCATTTTCGCCATAGATGTGGTTGACATAGCGTTCGGGAAACCGTCGGATGCGTTCACGGCCAATTCTCAGCAAATCTGCACGTTTTCCATATGTGAGTGCCTCTGTCGGGCAGGCTTCAACACAACCGGGCAGCAAGCCTTTGGATATTCGCGGATAACACATCGTGCATTTCATGACCCGTGGTGTGAAGGCGCTGTCATATTCGTAAGTGGGAATTTCAAACGGACATGCGATCATGCAATAACGACAGCCTACGCAAACCGATTCATCATAGGTTACCGCACCGTTTTGGTTTTTGGTAAATGCCCTCACAAAACAGGCAGACGCACAGGCGGGCTCCAGACAATGATTGCACTGGATTTTACGATAAACCGGCACATTGGGGCTGTTGGCATTCTCATAACGGTTGACCACCGTAAAGGACCTGGGCGTCGTCCTGCGCCGGTCTTCAAGCACGGAAAGGTCGCCAAACGGCCGATCCGGCAACGGTAACTCATTTACTTTGTTACAGCCTGCCTCACATTTACGGCATCCGATACAGCGGGTGTTGTCGAATAAAACACCTTTGCTTTCCGGATAACCTTTAAATTGCTTGTTGCTTGCGGCATCTACAGCTGTTCCCACGGTTGTACTCAAACCTGCAGCGCCTAACCAGCCAAGAAATTTCCTGCGTGATATCGACATAGATCTACCTCAAAATATCATTACAATTAGAAAACAATTCTGGCTCAGAAGACCATCCTTTAAAGTCACCCTCCGGGGGCGATGTTAGCCGTTGTATAACTAATGGAATAATGGAATGGTGGGCACGAAGTGAAGCTTTAGCGCTATAATGGAATCTTGGGTATAAAAGTGGATGATGTCCTGATCTTAATTTCTGATCGGAGGAATTTATTAAGACAGATCTCATTCCGCCAAACCCATTATTCCAAAATTCCATTCTTCCAATACCCCATGGCATTCGATTTCGGCAATCCCACCGATGGCAGGGTTGACCCAGACCAAAGAACCAGGTTTTTAGTTTTAGAACGTATTCCCGTCAACTTTTTTCTCGATGACAGGCGGTACAATTTGTTGCAACCGGTTTTTGAATACCCATCTCTCTGTGGCATTCCATGCATTGTCGGTGATAGGCGGCCATCAATCCCGGCTTGAAGGGATCCTTCTCGTTAAAAGGTCTGCCGTGACAATTGCCGCATTTGGGCGGGTTTTTGGTTGCCGGACTGTTGTGATGGCAACCCTGGCAGAGCGTGCCCTTCTCACGATGAAAATATTTGGCCAATTTATTATCCTTAATATCATTAAACAGCGCGTTCACTATTTTGCGGTGCGGAAGTTTGACTGGATCAAATTTCTCGGTCAATGAATCAATCTTAACCGTCTCCGGAATAAATTTATCATCAAAAGTCGACGCAGTGGCCTCCCGGGCTTCCAGAGCATTTTCGGCCACCCATGCGTGATTGGATGATATTACGGTGGAGCTGATTTCTGACTGATGGCAGCTTTGACACGCCAGTGGGTCTTGCTGACGTTTTTTCTCAAAAGACGTATGGCATCCGGCACACGCCCTTTCCTGCTGTTTGCGCTCATGACACCCCATACAACTTTGCTGGGCCTTCAGACGATGCATCGCCTGTTCGAGTTTAACATAGTCACCCTCTTTGGATCCCTGAATTGTATGACACTGAACGCAGGCACTCAGGGCGGCATGGTGACAGGATCGACACGTTGCACTATAATTTTCGTGGGCTTTATGACTGAAAGGTACCAGTTTCATTCGCTTTGGCGGATTTGAATTTTCTCCATCGGCTTTCGAGGATTTGACAAACACGAAGTCGGGTTGATTTCGTTTCATGCGCGGTACCGGCTGGACAACCTCAATCAATTTCTGCTGGGCGGGGTCATGGCACCCGCTGCAGGTAATTGGGCCGGCACTTTCGTTTTTGGCCAGTTTTTTTTGATGGCAGTTGATACAGGCAATGTGTGAGACGCTCCGAAAGGATTCGCGATTGTCCTCTCTGGCAGACCCGTGGCAGTAACGGCAGGTGCCCTCTTTTCCCTTAGCATAAAAAAGCTTTTTGGTGGCAGCATTGTATTCGTGGTGGCAGGTTTCACATTTATTACCCTGCGCTTTGCTGTGGCGGTGATGCAGCGAGTTGTCCATACCGATAGGCTGCCATAAAGACAGCACCCCCGGTTGATCGACATGGCATTTACCGCAAACCACCGGTCCGCTTTTTCGTTTTGCAGCGGCAGTCTCTCTGTGACAGCCAATACAATTGTCATGATAGATGTCCATTACCGCCTGCCGGCTAGTATTTTCAAGACGCATGTATTTGTTGGATCGCACATTTTTTTCAGACAGATGGCAGGCAGAACAGTCTTTATTCTGGCTCTCCAGGGCTTCGGTGTGCTTCTGGTGTAAAAAGAAGACCGGTCGCCGATCCAGTTTTCCGAATTCTTTCATTGAATCGATCGATATAATATCTGCTCGGGATGTTGGCGTATTTTTTGTTTGGTTTACCGAACCAAAAACGCCGATTCCGCCCATGCAGATCGTCACGGAAACAGCCGTAATCAAAATACCATTCCAGCGTAGCAGTGCACTTGCCTTCTTCATGTTTCAAATCCTTACTCTTTTCTAATATGACTGTATCAGAATTTTAGGTTTTTCCTGGTTGCTTTTTCCGATTAATCTCTTTTTCGCTATTGATGAGATCCTGAATCGTCGTCTCATTATAGATTTTAAACATGGCGTCGTTGACCTGATTCCACATGGTGGCAAAGGCACATTTGCCATCAAAGGGGCAGTCCCCTTTAGAAATGCAGGCCACACAATCGATCTGGTTTGGAGAGCTTTGCAGAAAACGAATGATATCTCCCACAGATATCTCTCTTGGAGAACTCTTCAGATAGTATCCTCCATAAAAACCGCGCTTCGAATCTACCCAGCCGCTGGCTTTCAGCTGGCTGAGGATAACCTCTAAAAAACGCACGGGGATGGCCTGAGCTTGTGCAATTTGAGAAATCTTTTGGGGACCTTTGCCTCTGTGCTTGGCAAGTTCGAAAATGGCCCTCAAGGCATACTGATTTTTTTTGGGCGTGATGGCCATGGACCAAATTTCAAATTGATTCAGTTGGGATATTTGTCGACTTTTTTAGTCAAGAAATTTGTCGACTTTAATAGTCGAGAAGGCATTTAAAGTCAATTGTTTTTTTAATTTTTTTATAAGAAATATATTTAATTAAATTAGTTATTTAAGGTATATTACCACATGGTAGCACAGGAATATCAAGAGTTCAAGGAAGGCACATACAATAATCTTATGTAATCGTAAATGGTTATTGAGTATCTGACGACGATAAAAAGATATATTGTGGCACTCCCAAGTATAAAGCATGGGGCTTGGGGCATAGGGCATGGGGTAAAGGAATGAAGATTCGGAATTCAGATTGGAATTTAGGAATTGAGGAATTCAGAAATTAAAAAATTTTAAAATCCTAAATCTTTAATCCTTTACCCCATGCCCCAAGCTCCATGCCTTAAGCCTGAACCTTTGAACTCTAAACCTAAAAGAAAAGGCAGAGCCTTTTGAGTCCCTGCCTTTATCTGATTTGGAAATTAAAATTAAAGTTAGTTAATGGTAACAGTATGTGCTCCGTCCATCGGATCTTTAAAGGGAACCGTTACCTTCAAAACACCGTCTTCGTATTTTGCATCGGCCGCTTTGGAATCCACCGGGCAACAAAAGGCTGCCGTGGTCACATAATCAAAATCAGTTCTCGGTGCACTCAGGCTGAAGCTGTCATCCAGCATTCTCAGATGGATATCTTCTTTTTTTACACCGGGAATACATATTTCGAGATTTAGACTCTTGCTTTCTTCATCCGTATATGAGCATACCTCAGCGGCCATTTTAAATTTTTTCTCGGCCATATCTTCACCTCCCTCACTCTACCGGCGGGGTAAAGTGATCATATATTTCGTATTTCGTTTTTTATAAACTCCAAATTGGTCAGATCTAGGTTAATTCCTGTAATTTGAAGCAACTTCCAACATATGATATTTTAATGCAGCTGCCGCAAAAAGCAAGATCTTGATACATTGACGACAGAGAAAACAAGACTTAAAATAACACAAACTTATTATCATATTATTCTATTGGCCCAATAACAAAAACGCTTTTGAAAAAACAACTCTTGAAATACGAGGAACCGGAATTAAATGAACATTGCCATTCCCAAAGAAGATAATCCCGCTGAAACCCGGGTGCCGTTAATTCCGGAACATGTCGCCAGGCTCGTAGAAGCCGGGGCAGAGATCTCCATAGAATCCGGCCTGGGCCAGGCCCTGCAAATTGCCGATGAGGCCTATACGGAGGCCGGTGCAAAACTCCTCGATGATCGCATCGCGGTTTTACAGCATGCGGACATGGTGCTGCGCATCCGCAAACCGGCGCTTGAAGAAGTTTCTCAACTCAAAGAAGGCAGCATTTATGCCAGCCTGCTGGATCCGTTTAATGAAAAAGAACTCATCGATGCTTTCCTTTCAAAGGGCATCAGCGCTATCAGCATGGAAATGATACCGCGCATCACCCGTGCCCAAAAAATGGATGTCCTCAGCTCACAGGCCAACCTGGCAGGGTATGCGGCCGTTGTTATCGCGGCCGAACGCCTCCACAAAATATTTCCGATGATGATGACGCCGGCGGGAACCATAGCACCTTCACGCGTGTTTGTAATCGGTGCCGGTGTTGCCGGCCTGCAGGCCATTGCCACGGCCAAACGACTGGGAGCGCGTGTGGAAGCATTTGACACCCGCCCGGTGGTCGAAGAACAGGTGAAATCTCTGGGAGCCCGCTTTGTAAAAATTGATCTGGGAGAGACCGGTCAAACCAAAGATGGATATGCTAGAGCATTGACTGAAGAACAGCTTCAAAAACAACGGGAAGGGATGACCAAAATCTGCGCCGCATCGGATGTCGTGATTACGACAGCACAATTATTTGGTCGCAAGGCGCCTTTGATCGTCACCGAAGATATGGTTGCCGCGATGCAAAAAGGCTCCGTAATCGTCGACCTGGCCGTGGAAAGCGGTGGCAATGTCGCCGGTTCTCAACTGGATAGAGAAATTGACGTCAACGGCGTGCTGATCATTGGCCTGGCCAATTTGCCCGGCAGGGTCGCTGTGCACGCCAGCCAGATGTTTTCTTCCAATCTTTTTAATCTTGTCGAAGAATTCTGGAACACCGAAGAAAAGCACTTCGAGTTGAATTTTGATGATGAGATTCTCAAGGGGTGTGTAATTACGCATCAGGGCAAAATCGTGAATCAGATGATTAAAGATTATTACCAATAATAAATAATTGAGGAATTCAGGAATTGGATGGAAAGAACACCCTTGATTCCTAAATTCCAAAATACGAAATCCCTAAATTAAAATTTCTTTAATTCCTAAATCCCTGAATTCCTCAATTCCTAAATTAAAAATGTGATTTAAAACTTTCAGATACTTAATTGCACAATCAGTATTATAGGAGCCGACACTATGTCTATCGGACTTTTAGTCTTCGTATTCGTCCTGGCCATATTTTTGGGCGTAGAGCTGATCAGTAAAGTTCCGTCCCAGCTCCACACACCACTGATGTCCGGGACCAATGCCATATCGGGCATCACCATTGTGGGGGCATTGACTGCCGCCGGTACCGGTGCGGATACGCTCGCTTCAATAATTGGTACGATAGCCCTCATCTTCGCCACAATAAATGTGATCGGGGGATATCTGGTAACCAACCGGATGCTGGCGATGTTTAAACGCAAAGCCGAGGATCCAAAATGACAGATTATACCGAAATGCTCATCGATCTCGGTTATATTATCGCTTCGATCCTGTTTATCCTTGGCATTAAAATGCTCGGCAAACCGGAGCTGGCCCGCCGGGGCAATCTGGTCTCTGCGCTGGGCATGTTGATCGCCGTGGTGGCAGCATTGTTTGAGTGCTGTCTGTCTTTTACCTGGGTCATCACCGGGCTGATTATTGGTTCCACGATCGGGGTCATTGCAGCTCGTAGGGTACAGATGACGGCCATGCCGCAGATGGTCGCCCTGTTGAATGGATTCGGCGGTATTGCCAGCCTGCTGGTGGGTTGGGAAAATTATCACAGTCAACCGGATAGCAATCTTTTTATTCGCGTAGCTGTTCTGCTGGCCGTGCTGATCGGTGGGGTCGCATTTTCGGGAAGTTTGATAGCATACGGCAAATTGTCCGAAAAAATTTCCGGCCGGCCCGTATCCTTTCGGGGACAGCTGATGTTAAATGCCATGATCATGGGTCTCATTCTAATTGCCGGCGTGTTTTTGGCGCACAACCCCAGCGCCGCATATGCTTACCCGCTGTTTATCTTGATTATGGTGCTGGCTTTAATCTTGGGTGTGTTGGGGGTAATCCCCATCGGTGGTGCCGATATGCCGGTGGTGATTGCTCTGTTGAACAGCTATTCGGGTCTGGCGGCATGCGCGGCCGGATTCATTATTCTGAACAACGTTCTGATCGTGGCCGGATCATTGGTCGGGGCCAGCGGGCTCATTCTTACCGGCATCATGTGCAAGGCAATGAATCGCTCCCTGGGAAACGTTCTTTTCAGCGGACTTAAAACCGTCACCGGTAAGTCCGTCGGCGCAATGGTTCAGGGTGAGCCGAAACCGATTTCATCCGAAGATGCCTATTTTATCCTTGAAGCTGCCGCTTCGGTGGTCTTTATTCCTGGATACGGCATGGCGGTGGCCCAGGCCCAACACGCTGTTCGCGAACTGGGAGATATACTGGAAAACAATGGTGCCGAGGTGCGCTATGCCATTCATCCGGTTGCCGGTCGCATGCCCGGTCACATGAATGTATTGCTGGCAGAAGCCAATGTGCTCTATGAACAGCTGGCTGAAATGGATGATGTCAACCCCATCATGGACACCGTGGATGTGTGTATTGTTATCGGTGCCAACGATGTCGTCAATCCTTCAGCGCGGGAGGTGACGTCAAGCCCTATTTATGGGATGCCCATTATCGATGCGGATAAAGCCAAAACCGTCTTGGTACTGAAACGTTCCATGGCAGCCGGATTCTCAGGGGTGGATAATCCCCTCTTTGTTAAGGAAAATACGCGCATGCTATTCGGCGATGCCAAAGCAACGGTGCAACAATTGGTGGCTGAATTTAAGGAAAGTTAGCTATTCGATGCTCGATACTCGATTTTGGATGCTGGATGCTGGTTATTCGATACTCTATGCGCTTTGCCCTATGCCCGTTGTTTGCTGACAGCTGACACCTATCAATCAATCAGAACCAAGAAATTGCGAAAAACGTGATAAAAGTCCAAGTAAATGCGGATGGTTAACAGTCTGATAAAAAAAATACAGAATTTTAGTCAAATCAAAACCAATGAGCATACCATTATGGCTGTGCTGGCCATCATTGTGGGATTGGCCGGTGGCTTTGGCGCCGTTGGATTTCGTTATCTGATCAATTTTTTTCAGACCGTGGCCTATGGATCTCCCAGTGAGTTGCTGCATGTGGTGCAAGAACTGCCATGGTACCATAAAGTATGGATTCCGGCTCTGGGGGGAGCGGTCGTGGGCCCGCTCGTCTATTTTCTGGCCAGAGAAGCCAAAGGACATGGTGTGCCCGAGGTGATGGAAGCAGTCGCGCTGCGGGGCGGGCTTATCAGAAAGCGGGTGGTTATGGTCAAAACGCTGGCCTCTGCTGTTTGCATTGGAACCGGTGGTTCGGTGGGCAGAGAAGGGCCGATTGTTCAAATCGGCTCGGCGATTGGGTCATCCATCGGGCAGCTGTTGAAAGTGTCTGCAGAGCGCATGCGTACGCTGGTCGGCTGCGGGGCCGCCGCCGGTATCGCCGCCACCTTCAATGCCCCCATAGCCGGCTCCATGTTTGCCCTGGAAATTATCCTGGGGGAATTTGGCATCGCTACATTTAGCCCGATCGTTATCTCCTCCGTGGTGGCCACTGCCATCTCCAGGCATTTTCTCGGCGATACACCGGCGTTTATTGTCCCCGCCTATGAACTGGTGAGTGCCTGGGAACTTCCCATTTACATGGTCCTGGGTCTCTTTTGTGCGGTGGTCGGCGTCGCCTTCATCAAAACGCTATACAGGCTGGAGGACGTATTTGATGACTTTAAATTCCCCGAGTATCTCAAAGCCATCCTGGGAGGACTCATTCTGGGTGCGGGTGGTCTGCTTATTCCTCAAATTTTAGGCGTAGGATATGGGGCCATTGATTTGGCCTTGATTCAAAAGTATTCATGGTGGCTGCTGCTGTTGCTGGTGGCGGGAAAGATTTTGGCCACCTCGATTACGATTGGGTCCGGCGGCTCCGGCGGCGTTTTTGCCCCATCACTGTTTCTGGGTGCCATGGCCGGTAGCTTTTTCGGAACGGTTGTCCATGCCCTGTTTCCGGGCGTGACCGCCTCTCCCGGAGCATACAGTATTGTCGGTATGGGCGCGGTTGTGAGTGCCACCACCCATGGACCCATGGCAGCCATTTTGATTCTGTTTGAGATGACGGGCAGCTACACGATTATCCTTCCACTGATGTTATCCTGTATTATCGGAACCATTGCCGCCGGACAACTGTTTCGAGAATCGATTTATACTTTAAAAATGATTCGAAAAGGAATCGATATCCGCTCCGGAAAAGAGGTCAACGTACTCAGATCCATTTATGTTAAAGATGTAATGAATTCACGGGTGGAAACGGTTCCGGAAGGGCTGCCCCTGGTTGATATGGCGCAAAAGATATCCAAAAGCAAATATAACAGCTTTCCAATGCTGAATGCGGAAAATAAATTAGCCGGAATTATCTCCTTCAATGATTATAATGAAGCCATCTTTGATGAGGATTTAAAAGACATCGTGGTCGCCAAAGACCTGGCAACGACCGATCTGGTGACAGTCACTTCAGATGACGATCTCTATACAGCCCTGGAAAAAATCAGTCGCAAAGATTTCTCTACGCTACCGGTGGTTTCTCCGAATGATCCGCACGAATTGGTGGGCATTGTTACGCGCCGGGATATCATCGGAACTTATGAAAAGGCTGTAATCAAAAAATCGCTATTCAATGGATAACCCCATTCTCGCCAGCCCCAGCTTAACATGGCTTGATAGTCACTGCTCTGGATTAGACAGGCTTCGGCGCCGGAATAACCTGTTTGGAATATTGGTGCTTGGAATTTGGGTATTGTTTGTAATTTGGTGCTTGTAATTTGGGACTTTATATGAGACCCACTAGGCCTCTAACTTTGAGACTTAATTAAAGCCTGTACCTCTGCACCGGGATTTTACCTTAAAATGATATCTTCTTGACAATCAATTCAATCTAGACCAACATTCATTATATTCTGGAACTTGAACTCTCAAAAAGCTAAAGACTTCTCTTATCTTGTTCACCCCCACCCAACCTCCACCCCGTCAAGGGGGAGGAGTCTGACTTCCCTCCCCTGGTGGGAGGGACTGAGGGAGGGAGACAAAAAGACGGTTACATTAATAGGTCGTTGGAAAATGATATTCCGAGATGCCGAAGGCCTTCATCTTCTTCGACAACCTTCCGGAAAGAAAGGAGATGCGAAGGCTCCTGAAATTGTAGAGGAAGAGGTTGAGGAAGAGGAGCCCGAAGAAGAACACAATATTCTTTGTCGACAATGCCAGCAGGCGATCACCCGGCCGGTCGATCGTATTGCGGTGCAGGGTTCGCATCGGCATACATTTGCCAATCCACATGGAATTGTGTTTGAGATCGGGTGTTTTAAAACGGTAAAAGGCTGTGGTTATGCCGGTGGTTTGACCGACGAATTCACCTGGTTTT
>JASFPE010000108.1:0-13001 GCA_050116155.1 Desulfobacterales bacterium | reverse complement strand
ATATCGTGCATTCTTCCCCGGTGTTTAGCGATGATGTCATCTATGTCGGGGCCAATGACGGCATGCTGCATGCCTTCAATACCCGGGCGCCGGCAACAGGCGGTGATCCCGTTTTGGGAGAGGAAATTTTTGCCTATATCCCCAACCTGGTGTTTGAAAACCTGAGCGATTTGACCGACCCCGATTATACCCACAAGTTTTTTGTGGATTTGACCCCCACCGTAAAAATGGACCAAGGCGTTCTGGGTGGATCGACGACTAAAACCCTGTTGGTCGGCGGTCTCGGTAAAGGCGGTAAAGGATTTTTTGCGCTGGACGTCAGCGATCCGCGAGCCATGACTGCCGCCAAGGTAATGTGGGAGTTTCCGAATGCGAACACACCCAATAATCATGCAAGGGACATGGGTTACTCCTATGCAAGGCCCGTTATCGCCAGATCATACAGCAGTTCCCATCCGTGGATCGTGATCGCCGCCAACGGCTATGCCAGCCAAAATGAAAAATCGGTTCTTTTTATCCTGAATCCTTTGGACGGCAGTGTCATTAAAAAAATTATCGCGGTTGGCGGTCCGGACAACGGACTTTCCACCCCGGTGGCGGTGGATGTCAATTTGGATAAGACCGTGGATTTTGTCTATGCCGGCGATCTCAAAGGCAATCTATGGAAATTTGATCTCACCTCATCCGATGTGAATCTATGGGATGTGGCTTACAAAAGTGGGGGAGACCCCACGCCTCTGTTTATCGCCAGGGGGCCGGAAGCCGAGCCGGTTGACGCGATTCAGCCCATCACCGCCAAACCCGATGTGATGCTGCATCCGAACAAAGACGGCTATATGGTCTGTTTCGGCACCGGAAAATTCCTGGGAGACAGCGATTATAACGATCGAACGATCAATACGCTTTATGGCTTATGGGATTATGGCGATCGCGTCTTCCGATTTCCCGAAGGGTGGTCCCATGACGATGATAGCGAATTTGCGGGCGATTTTATCAGCCGCAGCGAAGCGCCGGAAGTCAAGCAACTTTCAAATCAACCCACCAAAGTTAAGAAATTAAGACAGCAGGCCGATGATTATGTTGTTGATGTGGACGGCAGCGAGGTTGAGGTGCGCATCCTCACTCAAAACACCCCGCTTTGGATTACCGAAGATGATTTGGCCCAAGAGCTGCCCGATCCTTCCAGCATTACGCAAAATAATATCGGCTGGTATATCGATTTATCCGAAGGTGAGCGTGTGATCGCCGATGTAGTTATACGGGCTTTTAAACTGATTGCGATCGGATTTGTCCCGGATGATTCCCGCTGCGCCCGCGGTGGCAATTCATGGTTCATGGAAGTCGATGCATCTAGCGGCGGAGGCTTTGACGAACCCGTTTTCGACCTCGATAACGATGGTACCGTAAGTGGCGGCACCATCGAGGACCCGGGGGATAATGTCGTGATTGACACACCGGAAGGCCCTATAATGTATTCGCCCACCGGTGTCAAATTGAAAGGCAATATCTGGGGAGGTCCGATTGTTGAACTTACGCCGAGACCGCCAGGCGACGATGACGATGACGATGATGACGACGATGATGACGATGTCGGCGAGGATTGCGGTCTGGAAGCCAAAATACTGAGCTCATCCACCGGCGAAATGCCGAGATTAATCGAAGTCAAGGCATGTTTGGGAATTCTGTACTGGAAAGAAATGCAGCAATAATAACCAAACACCAAACACGAAACACCAAACACCAAACACCAAACACGAAACACGAAACACGAAACACCAAACACTATTAAAAATGTTTATATTTTATAAACAATTTTAATAGCTTTCGGAGGCACTTGGGCGCACTCTTTATTTTGCAATAATTTGTCTGAATCTGCGTCAAAGAATTAACTCATTGAATTCATAGCAGTTTTGATTTTCTCGCCAGCACTTTTGCGGTATTACCGTTTCAGGCCTCGACATCTTTGTCCCGCCGCTGCAATGATCACTGATTCCACAGCGAAACGCACATGTTGCGGTAAAATCCAGAAATAATAATTATTTCAGGTAACTATCGATAGAACTGCCGTGATGCCAGAGCATATTTGTAATTTGTTCTCTAAAAGAGATATCATGGCATAAATTTTGCTTTAAATCTACATGTGCAATTTTATTTAGGCCTCTGATATCATTATCAAATTTAAATAAATGCACCTCAACGCCATTTCATTCAGATCTATGGTGATTTGGCATAAGGTTTGCAAATTTCCATTCGATATCGTTACGTAACTGGAGATCGAAATGATACGCAATAAATCGGGTTTTACAATGGCAGAGCTGATGATGGTTATTAGCGTTATCGCCATAATCAGCGCGATTACGGTTCCCAATTTTATTTCATGGATTCCCAAGCGCAAACTCGGCGTCGCATCTCGCGATGTGCTTGGAGCACTTGAGACGGCGCGTATGCAGGCGGTGCGATCGCGTTCCAATGCGGTGATTCAATTTCCGAATAACACCGACTACATGATATGGGTGGACAACGGTGAAGGCGGAGGAGCGGCCAATGATGGGATTTGGAACGGCACCGAACAGATCATTCGAAATGCATCAATGCCTGCGGGCATTACCATTACATCCGCTGATTTCAGCGGCAATACCGGATTCATCTTTGACCCCCGTGGCTTCCCGCTGGATATGGGTGGAAATCCCACCAACGGCCAGGTTCGGATAACCAATCCCAAAGATGGGGATTTTAGGGATGTCAACCTGTCATTCGGCGGTAATGTTTCGATTACGAGGCCATAAATCGAAGAGCAATTGGGTAGGTTGTCTGTTGAATTCAAAAAATGAGATATAATTATGAAAGCGAGACGTAATTCGATGGGAATTATCAAAAATACGAAAAAGGGTTTTACGTTTGTAGAGCTCATGGTGACCATGGGAATCGCCTCCATTGTTCTGGCAGGCATCTATGCGGCATACAGTGCACAGGTAAGAAGCCATTCGACCCAGCAGGCGGTGCTGGATATTCAGCAAAACCTGCGCAGTGCCGTCTATTACCTGCAGCGATCGGTGCGCATGGCCGGCTACGGAGCCAATGCCGGATTTGTTGATAATTTTGATGCGTTCATCGAACCCTATAAATCTGCGGGTGCATCCCGAACCAACACGAGCATATGCTTTACCGTCGATGAAGACGATGATGGCGAAATTGATGGAACCAATGGGACCAATGTTGATAATGTCGACAACGAACTGATTGCCTACCGGTTGGATGGCAACAATACTTTGCAACAATACCGGCCCTCTATGAATACATGGATAGCCATCTCCGAAAACATCCAGACCATTAATTTCACTTACCTTAATGGAGATCTGAGTGCTGTTCCGCCGCCGGCGTTGGCGGATATTCGGTCGGTGGTGATGACCATTACGGCGCAACCGGTTGAAGAGCTTACACGGACTGCGGCTAAAAAGGCGCAATCGCTGACCGTCCAGATCCGGTGCCGTAATCTCATTGATGCCTAATTTGAGTCAATATATCCAACGAACTGAGGATAGAAAAAATGCATCGAAAGCAGCATAATAAAGTCCCTTTTTGTAATGATAGCCAGGGATATTCTCTAATCGAAGTAATCATTGCCATGGCGGTTTTTTCGGTTGGCATCCTGGCGATTTTCAGCATGCAAATTACCGCCACCAACGGCAATGCTTTGGCCAGGGGTATGACAGAGAATTATAACTGTGCCCTGGACAAAGCCGAAGAGTTGTTGGCCTTGCCCTTTAATAATCCAGATCTATCCAGTGGTGTTCATAGCGTTGCTAAAAATGCCGATGGCATCGACAATGACGCCGATGGCATGGTCGATGGCGATGATACGGATGGTGAAGGCACCGGCCATATCGATTTACAATGGGAAGTCTGGGACACGTTGGTCCATGACCAGATGATCAAGTCCGTGCGGGTTTCAGTAACCGCAACGGTCAATCGAAACCGTCAAAAGTTACTCAATGTCGATTTTATCAAGGTGAACATGTAAAATGATCAATGACCGCCGGTTTTCGTGCCGATGGAATGAATGAAATCTGTGGTTATCCGGTGAATTCAGCCTTACGTCACCCTGGAGGGGAGATACAATGAGAACAGTTTTGTCAACTTTAAAAAATCAGAATGGTTCGGTGATCGTGGTGGCCATGATTATTCTGGCCTTGCTCACCATTCTCGGAGTTTCCAGTACCAACACCAGTACGCTTGAGGTGCGTATTGCCACCAACAGTCAGGACTATCAATTGGATTTTTATGTGGCCGACAGCGGTTGGAAAGATGGTGCGATGTGGATTGAAGAGCAACCGGTTGACACCCGCAGACCGATAAATACTACCGGAAATATAGTCAAAAATTTCGGCTGGGAAGATGGGCATACAAGGATTAATCAAAAATCTTATACCGGGACCCCGCCGCCCATTGACTTTGATGTATTAAATCCTGACAGCGCGTGGGCCAGAAATGATGATATCGATAACGACAACGACGGCGATATCGATGAATTCGATGAAACTGCCTTCAATAGCCGGTACAATATTGGATACTATTATCAAGTCGAGCACCTTCCGGGTCGCACCACTAAAGTTGCCGGCAGCAGCGGCAAATGGAGAAAAAATTTTTTTGAAATTACCTCCATTGCCAAAAGAGGGAATTTCGACAATTCAACCTCAGAAATCCTCGTCACAACGTCCAAGATATTGTCAGAAGGATATTAACTATAGTATCTGCGGGGGGATAATTGATAATTTCTTAATTGATCACCGATTTCTCCTGTCGATGTACATCTGAAAGCCGGGGGTGTCGATCAAGTTGATATGGATGCTCTTGGCTTTTGCAGGTGTTATAACCTTCCGTTTATTAATCCCTTTGCACAAATCGTCTTCGACCACCGTCGCCCTGTGATTCGCCGGGGTTTTGGGTTGGCCGCATTTTTTATTTTGCGTTTTCCGTAGACAGTTCGGTCCGGGCAAAGACATCAGACTTTTGTCTAAGGGTGGTATGGGTTTATGCTGAATTGGGTATACTAAAAAAGCCTTTGCATGAAGGTGGGATGATGATATGATAGGCATAGCCTAACAGAGGGCAATTATTAGATTTTTATCGAATTTCACAACCCGGACAAACCGGAATTGACTATTGAATATTCAATGTTCAATCGAAAATATCCAATTATTGGAGATGGTGAAAGTATCCCTATATACTTATTTTGCCACAAAATGCATAAAAATGACTTTTAAAGGCTTAATGGAGACCTGATGGCCGAGGATACTGACAACAGCTCTCATATATCTGAAAACTCCCGAACCACCAGAACCGGCCCGGGGCCGCGACAATCTTCACAGACTTCCAATGGACATTCAAAGGCCTCAGAAGCACAGATGGATGCTTGGCGCATTCTCCTGGTTGATTTGGCATATCTGCTCAGTTCCTACTTCGTTGATGTCCAGTATTGGGAAGGAATGAAATCAGAAAAGGATACATTCGAGCAACTGTCGCGAACCCTTCGAAAACTATCGCAGTTGCCGGAAAACGACGAAAGTATCCTAATTCGCTTCAGAGGATTTCCCAACGGCAAGAAACAATCGGAGAAATCAGATTATGTCGTACTGTATGGTAATATTGCCGTCGATAAGGACATCGCCAATGCGGTAACCTACCGTCAAGGCATTCACATGTCCCATCTGGCCGGACGGCTTTCCCGTTCATTTGAGATATTCTCTCAACACGGAATCAACACCCTGTATCTTAACCTTGCCGATCTTTCCCCTTTAGGCCGGGAGCGCTTGCGGGTCTGCCTGCATATTATATCGCATTATAAACAGGCGCTGAAAACCAGTGATCCGATTGTGTTTGAAAGTCGAGGTAAACGCGTTCATCTCCCGCTGGTTTATGATGAACAGAACCAAGCAGATTTAAATCTTATTTTGCTGGCCGGTCTAAATGGGTTGACCCCAAAGGCTTCGGAAAGGCTGGTGCGCCATGTGTCCGCCTGGCTGCAGCAATTCGAACAGCCGACCTCCGGAGATCAATACATCAGCGTTTACAATGCCATATTCCGGGATAAAATTCTGGAAGGCAAACTTATCAAACCACCCATCGAAATTAACAATATCAAATGGCTCAAGGTGGATGGCGGACAAAAGGTGGTTTTCGACGGCCAGGACGAATTTTCTGAAGCCAGCTTTGTTCCCCAGGCAATTCGGGACGCTTTTGGAGTCCTACCGGATCCGTCGGCAAAGTACCCTGATAGTATTGACGGCATTAGTCTCGATCATATAGATCCGAAAGAAGTCGGCCAGCGTCTGCAAGATGCATTCAATCTTATCGACAAGATTGAATCCCGCACAGAGGGTTGGGAACTTTTGGAGGAAGTCATTCAAAGCATCCAGGGCCGGTTTGAGCTGGCCGGCGACAGTGTCTTCGACAGCATGATTGTTGAGAAAGACGACCTTAAAATTATGGCCCAAGGCAAGGAAATTGCCATCGAGGGGCTCAATAGAAACCTTCTTGACCGGATTGAATATTACAAAGAACGCTCGGTTTTTAAAAAGAAAATGAGGGCGATTGCCGCATGCGGAATTGATTTTGACACCGAAGACTACCAGGATCTGGCTGAACGATTTGATATGGCCACTGAAGATATGAAAGAAATCATTACGCGGGTGAAGGGCTGCTTTGATGAGCAAGGACATTTTCTCAAAGGAACCTTCGATCAGCATATTCGCGAATTTGCTGATTATCCTGAAAATATTTTTGCCCTGTTCTGGCAATACCTCAAAGAGCCTCTCGAACGCAAAGATCGTGTGGCATTTCTCAATTCACTCCAACTGCTGATTGCGGAAATGAACTCCGCCAAGAGCGCAGTGCAGGTTTTGATGGCAGATTTGTGTCATGATCCGGCCAATGTGAGTTTTAGCGACCGGAATGCCCCCATGTTTGCCTGTATATTGCTTAGAAGATTTAACAAAGAATTGAATCTGGATATCGAAGTCACACCGGAAGAGGTCCTGCTGGTGAAAGAAGGTTTAAATGCGGAGGTGGTTAAGGTGGTCTCTGAGATCATTGAGAATCATCCAGAAGTATTTCTGGAAAAAATCCAGACCATTCAAACCAAAATAAACGACGCGCTAAAACCAAATGCGACTGGCGGCGAACCCATGCCTTTAAGGTATCTGCTCTCCCTTGAGCGTGAGATTCACATTCTTACGGCACTGGTGGGCGGTGAAACCGCGTTATCCGTTTTACGAAATGCCGTCAAACGATATGGCAATCCATACTCTAAAATTTACAAATATGAACAGAGCCGTCATTACCTTCCGGCTTTTTTGCAGCATTTGAAAGTCGCCATCCGGGGATTGGGAAGAATTGGTGAGCGAATTGACCTCGCAATTTTAGAAGATGTCAAGATACGCCAGAAAGGATTTCTGCGCCTGGGAGAAGGTCTGCAGCACGAAAACCTCGTGGTGCGAATCATGGATTGGATCGATATCACCAGGCAAAACATCCTACCCACCGAAGCATTAAATCTAAAACGATTTACGGCAGAGCGGTCTTGACAGAAATAAGCCCGGGCCATCGGCCCGGGCTGCATGGTTAAAATGACTGTTGCGGGAACATTGAAAGACTGCAGATGCCGGAGAAAACCTTTTTATTGGAGGGGTGTACGAATTTTCGTACCTCTGGTAAATTCTTTTTCAGTTTTGGTAATGTATACGGTGGCCGTATTATCTTCCGTGTGAAGGACCAACAGTTCGCCGAAATCCACCGGAGTTTTAACCTCCTCCTCACCGGAATCCGTTTTAACGCGATGCCGGTCCTGATAGTATATTGAGTAGAATTGGCCGGGTTGAATTCCATGTTGCTGGCCTTTATCGATAAACGCAATGACCGTGTCACCAATCATCCCCTGATGCTGCTCGCCCACAATGATTTGGCCTTCAATTCCATGGACGCTGTTTTGCAAGCCGATGCGGGGCAAACGCCGGTTATATGGCATGATCAGATCACTGACTCTAATCGGTCGCCATGATTTGAGAACCTTGGCGATCACATATTGAGCTTCTTGCTGGATGATTTCTACCACACCGAGCAGATAGTGTTGAATTCCGATATATTCATTGGTCTGGATATCTGTGATTGGTTTCAAGGTTCGATAGATGGTATATAGGTTGCCCGGCGATAGGTCGGCGCCATGTTCGGGTTTTATATAGACATGGTCGCCCTCATAGATCATATCTTTTTGGATGCGGACCTTATAGATCGTTCCGTGCGGTTTGACGGGTTCTTTACGAATGAAACCCACCTGATCAATGGCTTGGTAGTAAAATGCGATCCCTTCCGGTGCAATTGATGTTTCGGCAGATTCCATTTCTGCTGTTTGCTCTTTTGTCATTTTGTCGATCTCGCCGTACTTATGTGCGCCTTTACGCCGGAAAAGACGCAGGCGATCACCGGGATAAATCCGGTGAGGGTTGGCGATCTGCCTGTTTTCTTTCCAAAGCTCCGGCCACTGCCAGGGAGAATCAGAAAACTTTTGGGATAGATCCCAGAGGGTATCCCCCTTTTGAACCGTATAATAGAAGCCGGTTTCGTGTTCCACCACGGCCGGGCCTTCACCCGTTTGCTTTTCTGCTGCAAATACCAAAGAATTGCTGAATAGCAGGCCAGCACAAAAAATGAATACGAAAAGTAAAGCGAGAATGTCGGATTTATTATGCATCGGGTACCTCGTTTTCATTTTGCAATATTTGACAATAACACATTAGTAACTACTAATAAAATTACCTGGTTATGGCCAATTTGTCAAGTTTTTCGATTCACCATCAAAAAAAGCCCTCATGGTGGATATGCAATCCATAAGGGCTTTTCCGATATATTTTAAAGTATAATGAATTTTCAGATTACATCATACCGGGCATTCCTCCGCCCATACCCGGGCCACCCGGTGGCATGGCGGCTTCCTGCTTTTCTTCAGGTTTATCCGCAACCATCGCCTGGGTGGTAAGCATCAGTGATGCAACGCTGGCGGCGTTTTGCAAGGCCAGACGGACGACCTTGGTCGGATCAATAACACCGGCTTTCATAAGATCTTCATAGGTGTCGGTTTCTGCATTATAGCCGTATGGCCCTTTTTCGTTTTTGACTTTGTCAATCACGACCGATCCTTCGAGACCCGCATTATTGGCAATCTGGCGCAGGGGCTCTTCCATGGCGCGCATAACAACTCTGACGCCCAGTTTTTGATCGGCCTTGATTCTCAGTTTTTCAAGCGCCGGCATGCAACGAACCAGTGCGACGCCGCCGCCCGGAACGATTCCCTCTTCGACCGCCGCACGCGTCGCGTTGAGTGCATCTTCGACACGGGCTTTTTTCTCTTTCATTTCTGTCTCTGTTGCCGCACCGACGTTGATCACCGCGACACCGCCGATGAGTTTGGCTAACCGTTCCTGCAGCTTTTCACGGTCATAATCAGAGGTGGTTTCGTCGATTTGGGCTCGAATTTGTTTTACACGACCCTCGAGCGCTGAGCGTGACCCCGCGCCGTCGACGATGGTCGTATTATCTTTATCGATGTTAATGCGCTTGGCGGTGCCGAGATCCGATACCGTTATGTTTTCCAGTTTGATTCCCAGATCTTCGGATACGACCTGACCACCGGTTAAAATGGCGATATCCTCCAGCATGGCTTTGCGTCTGTCGCCAAAGCCCGGGGCTTTGACAGCGGCGACATGCAAGGTGCCTCTCAGTTTATTGACCACCAGCGTAGCCAGTGCTTCACCTTCCACGTCTTCTGCGATAATCATTAACGGTTTGCCCATTTTGGCCACCTGTTCGAGCACCGGCAAAAGATCTTTCATGTTGCTGACCTTTTTCTCGTGAATCAGAATGTAGGGATCCTCCAATGAGGCCACCATTTTTTCCGCATCGGTGACGAAATAGGGTGACAGGTAGCCGCGATCAAATTGCATGCCTTCGACGACCTCAAGGGTCGTTTCCATGGCTTTGGCTTCTTCAACGGTGATAACCCCTTCTTTGCCCACTTTGTTCATGGCCTCGGCAATGATGTTGCCGATGGTTTCATCGTTGTTGGCAGAGATGGTGCCCACTTGGGCGATTTCACGCTGGTCTTTGGTGGGCTTGCTTAGATTTTGAAGTTCCTTCACGACAACATCCACCGCGGCGTCAACACCGCGTTTAATTGCCATGGGATTGTTGCCGGCAGCTACCAGTTTCTGTCCTTCCTCATAAATGGATCTTGCCAGCACGGTCGCAGTTGTCGTCCCGTCGCCAGCCATGTCACTGGTTTTGCTGGCGACCTCTTTGACCATCTGGGCGCCCATGTTTTCGAATTTATCTTCCAATTCAATTTCTTTGGCTACGGTGACACCGTCTTTGGTGACCGTCGGGGAACCCCAGGATTTGTCGAGAACCACGTTTCTGCCTTTGGGACCCAGTGTTACCACTACCGCATCAGCAAGCGTTCTAACCCCGTTGAGCATCGACTCACGGGCTTTCATATCGTACTTAATCAGTTTAGCCATCTTATTTAACCTCCATTTTAATTTTTATTCGATGATGCCAAGCACGTCTTCTTCGCGCATGATCAAATATTCATCACCCTCGATTTTCACCTCAGTACCAGAATACTTGCCGAAAAGTATCCGATCCCCTTTTTTGACTTCCAGCTTGATCCTTTTCCCATCTTCGCCGAGCTTGCCATTACCGACAGCAAAGACTTTACCTTCGGCCGGTTTCTCCTTGGCCGTATCGGGAATAATTATTCCCCCTTTGGTTTTTTCCTCTTCTTCTATGCGTTGAACTAAAATTCGATCCTGTAATGGTCTGAGTTTCATAATTTAAATTCTCCTTTTACATATTCCTGATAGTTAAAGAACTGATAGGTTGAGAGCGTATTGAAATATGATAAATTTATCCATCTACCCCTCATGAAGCCGGGTTTTTTTCACCTCCCTTCCTAAAATTTTTTAGCTGAAATGTATGTAAGATTCTGAAAAATTAGAAAGTTTGATATATATTTTGCTGAAATAATAATCACACATTTTTATTTGTAAAGTCATATCATAAGAATTTTTTTCGCCCTTTTTGATTTATTTTTCCGAAAAATAAAATACCCCATCTAAATTGATAATTAACAACACGCAGGTGGAAAATTATCAGGAAACGGGCAACGGGCAGGAGATGAATTTGTGTGGAAAGTTATTCGCCTGATTTTTTAGATGTTTTCTTATCAGGCGTTGCCGCCGCTGAGTCTGCTGATGAGGTGGTTTTGCTTTTTTTAGATGCCGCTGGGGTACTTTTTGCTTTATTGGCATAATCGGTGGCATACCAACCGTTGCCTTTGAGGTGGAAGGTGCTCTGGGAGATGAGCTTGTGCAGTTTGCCTGAACAGTGCCTGCATTTGGCTATTGGCTTGTCGGAGAATTTTTGAAAAACTTCTTCGATCCTTCCGCATTTCGTGCATTCATATTCATAGATGGGCATTTTATCCCGGCCTCCCGCTTTTTCAATTCCGCTGCTTTCCGGAATACATTAGGTTACATGTTATTCAGGCTGCTTAAATATAGGCAACCAGGGGGAGTTGTCAATATCTGTTAGTCCTTAATTTATAAAATTAGTGCTTTTTCAGTCTAATTTTAGATCACTTTAGATCACTTCAAACTTTAGATCACTCTCAATATTCTAGATCACTTCTAACTTTTCCGTTTTATCTGATTTAAGATTCATTGAATTATAAGTTATATCTGATGCAACTCCTCATACGGCATGCGCCAGTTGTCATAAAACCTGAGAACATCTGAAATCCCGTTAATTTGAAGATCGCTGAGAATCATGCGGGTTTTATCGTGGACACGTTTTTCCTCAGCCATGCGATCTTCGGCTGAAGCATCAAAGCTTTGTAGAAATTTGCTGAAACGAACGATATGAATCAGCTCATGGGTGACGATATAGAGCGCGAAAGGGAAAAGCTGCATGCCGGGTGATTTGTTCAGTGCGGAATGGATGGCATGATCCTGGAGGCAAATTTTATAATAATCATAGGTGGAAGATCCCAGCGATGTATCTTTTCGTTTGGCCTCATAGCGAATAATTTGGGCAAAAGGTCCGTCTACAATTTCTTCCGGGGCCAGATCAGTCAACGTTTTCACGTCGTATTTCGGTCGCAGCCATTCACTGGCCGACATTTTATAATGGTTGCTCACAAGATCCTCGGCGATGGCAACCGCATTGGTGACGATCCTTATCTGATCGGGGTTAAATGATTTTAATTTTTCCATTCCCGGCTACATTTTACAGCCAGCATTCGCAGGTGCCGCGATACAGGCGTCAACCAAGATATCGGTCTATCGAATGCCATGGCGCCTAATCTATCGTTTCCTCAAGATGCGCCATAATGACCTGGTTTAGGCGTTGACGATCTTCATCCGTATTCTGGATGAATCTAACCCCCATGCCACGATTGATGACTTTATCGTCAGGTACATTGATATTGGACCAGACCACTTCGGAGTTCAGCGCAAAGGGATCTTGGCCCGGTGCGTTGATGATTAAAGAAAATTGTTCGTTAAGCGGCAGGGGATTTTGACAGACTACAAATGCACCACCGAGGCTGATATCTTTTAACTGGACTTCGATTTGGCCCTGGGAGGTTTCCATTTTCGCCGGCCAGGAGACAGCCACGCGTGGATGCTTGCGTTTTTCTTCCCAGGATTTTTGGGAAGCAGAGGCTGAAATGGTATTGTCTTGATTTGCGGCCGTGCGTCGCTTAATGAATATTCGCAAAAACCACAGCAAGACCAGGCCGGCAAATATGGTCCCGCCGATTCCCAAACTATTTACTAATGTTGTACTCTCCATAAAATCTGTCCGCCTTTTGTCATTCGATAAACTCGATCGATCAGAGATTTAAATCAAGATAATTTCCGATTTTTATACCCAATATTCCAATATAGCGC
>JASFPE010000107.1:0-13028 GCA_050116155.1 Desulfobacterales bacterium | reverse complement strand
CATACCATGCGTGATGGGATGGGCTATTTTGTGCTGCCGGAAAGGCTTGCCGATTTTCACAAATCTATGCTGTTTGCCTTTTATGGATCGAATATTCGGCTCTCGACAGAAGGGGAGAGCCGCCTGGGAAAACTGATGGATGCCCTTATTGATTTCTGGGGTCAGCACATCGGCATTGTTACCGGAGGCGGAAGCGGTGTCATGGAACAGGCCAACTCGCTTGCCCGGGAACGCGGTATTCTCTCCGGTGCCAATTTTCTGGACATCACCGATCAATCCATGACAACCGATGTTGATTTTTGCCAAGTGTTCCAGGCCACCTGTCGACACAGCAGGCAAAAATGGTTTGAGGTAGCGTCTTTTCCGATTTTTAATATCGGCGGATTAGGCTCTCTCGAAGAACTCGGCATCACCCTGTGTAATATGAAACTGAATATACTGGAACCGGTACCCGTTGTTTTATTCGACACCGAAGGCAAAGGCGGCTTTTGGAGTGGCATTGAGCATCAAATCGGCGAAATGATCGGCCGCGGACGGGCGCCTGCATGGATAAAGAAAAACATCGTCATCACCGATGATCCCGAGGTCGTGATTGATGTTTACCGCAGTATACTCCAATTATTTTAAAACTGCTTAAATCTTTTAATCCATTTCAATCTTCCCATTTTTCAGCTATTTACCTTTCATCGGCATCTTCATCAATAGT
This sequence comes from Desulfobacterales bacterium, assembly GCA_050116155.1. Classification (GTDB taxonomy): domain Bacteria; phylum Desulfobacterota; class Desulfobacteria; order Desulfobacterales; family JAHEIW01. The sequence continues at coordinate 12,322 of JASFPE010000107.1, read as the reverse complement.
AGGGCGGCCCTCTGCGGCCGCCAAAAAAGAAAGTCACGGTTTGGCTGCCTGATTTCGGTCGGCACGGAGGCTGTAAACCTGAATGAACGAATTCTCGCGGCTGGAAGCCACTCCCACAGGGTCATAAATATTCAGTGGGAGCGGTTTCCAGCCGCGAAATCTCTACTTCCTTCAAAAACTTCTTAGAAGTGGTTTATAAACCACTTCTAAGTGTTTCTGGACACTTACCTTTTTGAATGATAAAATAATTTACAATAAAAAGTAAAAAAGTATTTTGCAAAAAAGCCCGATATCTAGGAGTTTGGCCAACCTTGCTATTGTATAAACGCAGCATCTATCCGTTAATCTTGCCATTAATGATACTTGTTCTGGCAGGTATATTGATCTGGCAATGGGACAAAATCTTGCCACTGGTTCGTAATCCCAGACATCTTCAGGCCCTGCTTGTCATTTTGCCAATGCTTCCCTCTATTATTTTGTTCGTCGGGTTCATTATGGGCTGGCGTTATAATAATGCGGCACTAATGCTGGCATCTTTGGTCTTGGCTCTCTCTTATCTGGCGTTCACGATGCATACCGGTAATACCCCGTCGGAAGAAAACATGAGACTGTCAGTTACCCGGGGTATCTCTTTTTTGCTGCCGTTGAACCTGGCATCCTTTACCATGATGACAAAGCGACGGATATTTACGACGGTTGGAATTGTTTCGCTGGTTCTCATTTTTATCCAAAGCATTATGGTATTGGTATTTTGTTATCCTCAGGATAACGCGTCATCTCAATTTCTTACCAAAATCACATCCTCTTTTCCTCAGCTTACCGAAAACCTCTCCAGTTCGTCTGGGTGGATAAGCTCTGTTCTTTCCTACAATGTATGGTTTGGATTTGAAAGCATGGCCATCCCTTCGATGATTGCTTTTTCACTGGCCCTTATTTTCGGGCTGGGATATTTTATTTACACCAGGGATATTCAAATCGGCGGTTTGTTTCTGGCCCTTGTTGCCACCTTGATGGCGTTTGCCGCCAGCTCACCCGATCCGGCGTTTATTTTTTATTTTATCGCCGCCGGTCTAATTTTAATTGTCACTGCGGTCGAAGCATCGTTTTCAATGGCATATATTGATGAGCTTACTGGATTACCGGGTCGCAGAAGCTTAAATGAGACTTTGCTGAATTTGGGGAAAATGTATGCCATTGCCATGATCGATGTCGATTATTTTAAAAAATTCAATGATAGTTACGGCCATAAAACCGGTGATCAGGTTTTAAGGATGATTGCCTCCAAGCTGGAACGCATGTCAGGGGGGGCAAAGACGTTTCGGTACGGTGGCGAAGAATTTACCGCCATATTTCCCGGAAAAGATATGGACGATACCATTTCGCATGTGGAAGGATTCAGACAGGCTGTTGAATCCACCCCGTTTGTGGTACGTGAAGGGGATCGCCGAGGGCGTCGGGACAAAGGAAATAGGGGTCAGGGAAAATCAGCGGGTCAGGAGGAAGTAAACGTAACGGTCAGCATCGGCGTTGCTTCGCCGGATAAAGACTTAACCGATCCGGAAAAAGTTTTAAAGGCAGCCGACAAAAGCCTTTATGACGCCAAAAATGGTGGAAGAAATCAGGTGGCATATTATACGGGTTAAAACAATCCACCTTGTCCTGCCGGACAAGGTGGATTGTTTTACAGCTTAAACCGAATCCTCAGCACCCCATTATCAAAACTGGTGGTGGTGATGCGAAAAGTGCCGATTTCACTGGTAGAGTTTATATGGGGGCCGATACAGGGGCAAGCATCGTAATGCCCCATGCTGATTATTCTGATTCTATCGCCTGCGTCCGGGGGCAATTTCCCCATGTGATAACGTTGGCCGGCTTCGGCTCTGGTTATATATGTTTCGGTAACCGGTAAATCTTCCTGGACAACTTTGTTTACCCGTGCTTGAATCTTTTCGACTTCCTTTTGGGTGAGTGCGCGATTAAAACGATAATCGCATTTTGATTTTTTCTTTTCGATATGGGCACTAAAACAGCGGCCGCAGCCAAACATCCTGTCCATGGTCTGGTTCAGAATGTGTTCGGCCGAATGCATTCTCGGATCAATTATTTTTGCCATTGATTGTTTCCTGTTTATCGAAACTATGTTATGCAGCCACGTAATTTAACAGAAGTTAAACCTTCCAGAAATGCTTTCGCCAGAGGAATATCAATGTGGTGTTCGAATATTTTTCCGTTCCGGCTTATTCCCCGTATTTTGCCATCATACAGGAAATACTGCAAAAGCTTTTTGCCGATCTCGTTACGCCCCCGAAGGTTTGTGATGTCGGCACCGGCCGGCTGGGGCTTGGGGATCGACAATCCCGCGTCTAAAAGAGATTTCATGAAGTTGAGTATGCGTCCGAGTCTGAGCAGGGTAACCGTTTCCAATCGAGTGGTGGTATGGGACAGGGGCAGTGTAGAGGATCGCATACACGAGAAATGGGCCGGCAAAAGATCCAGCTCCGCACACAGGTCATAATCCGGACTTCCCGGAGCGGGATAAAAAACAGAAACGCCGGCAAGCACCCTTCTTTCAGCTAGAAAAAACAGATCTGAGAGCGAATCCTGTGCCTTTTGATGCGGAGCCCCGATAATAATATACCCCACCGCATTTAATCCATATGCTTTAGATAAATACAACGCCCGATCAAAGGCCAGCCGGACATCGGAACGCTGAAAGCGTTTGAGCTGTTTTTTCGAGATTGACGCCAGGGCAAGGTTCAAGGTTTTGAATCCCGCCGCTTTCATGGATTCAATCACCTCTTCGTCCAGCGACGGGGGGTAAAGACCGTTCATCGCTCTAAGTTCATGACGATGCTTGCCAAAACGTGCTGCAATGTCTTGCAAAAGTGTTATAAACCATTTGCGGTCCAGAGACAGGTTTTCGTCTTCAAAATCGATGAAGCCGACATCATGGGTTTCAATTGCCGATACGATCTCTCGCATCACCGATTCAATGCTGCGGCGGCGAAATGGGAGATACGACCAGGCCCCCACGCTGCAATAGGTGCACCTCATAGGGCATCCGCGACTGGCGACAATCACGGCGCTGCCGCGGTGTGTCCGTTGATAATATTTATGATGGATCAAATGGGTGGCCGGAAGCGGATACTGGTCCGGATGACGCATTACGGCGGGATCATTGATGCAGAGTTTCCCATTGGGTTTTCGATAGACCAGGCCGGGGATATTATCGTAGTCTCCTGCGGTTTTAACGGCATCGGCCAGCCTGGCAATCGAGACTTCACCTTCTCCCCGCAGGACGAAATCGACGGCCGCCGATTCCATAACGCTTTCGGGATGGGCGGTGGGGTGGTGACCGCCAACGACGATGCGACACTCGGGAAGATATGTTTTGACGATCTCTGCGGTTTCGATTGTTTCTGCTATATACGGGGTGAATAGCGAGGATATTCCGACCAGAAACGCCCGCGACTCCCGGGCAAGCTTCCCGATATGTTCGAAGCTGTGGCCGAAATGCCTGAAATGATGAAACAGGGCAAAAGGCGATTGATCCGATTTTCCGTAGTATTTATTAACATAGGCCATTTCCTCGGGCAGATCGATGATGCGTGATTTGGATGTGGCCAGGGCATCCACGATGCGCACCGAAAAGCCGTCATCAATCAGGGCGGCAGCCAGACAGGCCAATCCATAAGGAATGGTTCGTTTTGCCGTCAGATAAAAATCCCGAATCGGTGGCTGTATTAATAAGACATCGACCATATCAAATTCAAATTTCGTATAAATTTATAATGATTAAAAGCGGTTTCAGAACTCCAGATTATGGCCGACAGCAAGGCGCAAGCCGATTCGAAAGCGGAGCATACACGATAGCATGTGAGCATTTTGAATCGGCTTGCAACGCAGCTGTCGGGCATTAGATGGGGTTATGAAACCGCTTTTGACCATTTTTTGAGTTTCGCCAGAAACTTATGATTAGCCCTGGGCAGCGCATACTGATCGATCTCATCCAGTTTTATCCAGCGATGGGCCACTGGCCCCTTGCGTTTTACACGGCCGGAGATATAGTTGCAGCAAAATACATCCATAGTAATTTTAAAATGAGTATAGGCATGTTTCACCTGTGCCAGATAGTTTGCAACCACTACCTGAAGATTTACTTCCTCCTTAATTTCTCTGACACAGGCGGCTTCGGCTTTTTCTCCTTTTTTTATTTTACCGCCTGGAAATTCCCACAGACCGCCCAAGAGACCCTCCGGTTTTCGCTGGGTAATCAGAACCCGACCGGATTTAAATACGACGCCAACGGCGATGTTGTAATGAGGGGTGCGCCGGGAAGCCATCTTTTTGGGATATGCTGCGACGGTTTCTGTTTGATAGGCCAGACAAACCTGTTGAAGCGGACACGTATCACATAAGGGATTTCTGGGTTTGCAGATGATTGCACCGAGTTCCATGATGGCCTGGTTATATCTTCCCGGCATTTGCGTATACTTGAGAGCTTCGGCTGTTTCCTTGAACCGTTTGGTTGAGGTGGAGTTATTTACCGGTGCATCGATGTGCTGCAGACGCGCTAAAACACGTTTTACGTTTCCATCGACAACCGCATGCGGCTGGTTAAAAGCAATACTCAATACAGCAGCGGCGATATAGTCCCCGACGCCCGGCAGTGCGCGAAACTGTTTCCAGGTAGTAGGTATGACTCCGTTATACTGTTGCTGGACGATTCCGGCGGCGCGGTGAAAATTGCGGGCCCGGGCATAGTATCCCAGGCCTTCCCAGACCTTGAGAACATCGTGCAGACTGGCTCGAGCCAGACGTTTTACCGTTGGAAATTTTTGGAGAAATTCACGGTAATAGGGCAGGACCGTATTGACCTGGGTTTGCTGCAGCATCACTTCAGAAACCCAGATACGGTAAGGATCCTGTGTTTTGCGCCAGGGCAGAACGCGGTGATTGTTTAAATACCACGCGATCAGATTTTTCCAAAAAAATTGGATGTCTTTCTCATTCATCGAAGAAGCTTTGGTATTTTAAGGTATTGTCGGCACAAACTGCTACTATGGCTTGGGTTTATGAGGCTTTGCCCTGCCTTCTGGCCCCAGAAGATGTCCTAATACGGTCTGCGTATCTGAGATTGAATCCTGGCAGGATCCGCCTCGACACATATGAGCTGTGGTTTGTCCTTCGATCACCTGTAGTCCCTCGGTGAATCCGGCAAATTTTGCCAATCGCTCGGCATTCTGATCTGATTTCATCAGGGTAACCTTGTTGGGGGCAAAATTTAGGTTCAGGGCTAACAGCAGGTTTTGAGTATCTATTCGATCTGGTTCGCCGGCAATCACGATTTCTTGGCCTGGATGCAAAGCAAAGCTCAGGCCCATCAGAAAAAAGGTAAATGCCGCTGGTTGAGCTTCAACGGTGCCGGAAAAGGCCTTTACCTGACGCTGGGCCCTTTCTTCCCATTCTGGGTTGCCGGTCAATCTGGACAGGCCGAGCAAATTCGACAGAGAGACGGAATTGGCCGAAGGGATGGCTCCATCGTAAAGTTCTTTGGGGCGCACCGGCAGTTCCTGACTTTCTTTGGTAGTGGAAAAAAATCCGCCGTTTTGCGTATCCCAGCATCTGTCCAGCATCTGATTTTGAAGATCAACGGCCTCTTCGGCAAAGGTTAAATTGAATGTGGCCTGGTAAAGTGTAATAAGGCCGTTGATTAAAAAGGCATAATCGCTGGCCTGAGCTTCTATTGCCAATTCACCGTCTCGAAATCGATGAAACAGCCGTTGGTTGTTGTCCCGCATTTTTGTGAGGATAAATTCAGCCGCGTTGCGGGCTGCCAGGGCATAATCAGGCCTTTGCAAGACGCGGGCTCCCAGTGCCAGTGCGGCAATCATGAGCCCGTTCCAGTCTGTCAGAATCTTATCATCCTTTAGTGGATGGACCCGCTGCTCGCGTGTTCGGAAAAGCTTTTCGCGGATGTCATCCCATTCCTCTATGAGTTGTTCCGGTTGCATATTATATTTTTCGGCCCATATTGCCAGTGGCACGGTGAGATGTAAGATATTGGCTCCCGTCTTTTGACCGCTGGCTTCATCTTTAAAATTGCCTTCAGGGCTCATGCGAAAGATTCGTTCCCACATCCCTGCCCGATTTTGATCGGCGATCTGTCGGAATTCATCGGTGGTCCAAATGTAGAATTTGCCCTCTTCTCCTTCACTGTCTGCGTCTTCAGCCGAATAGAAAGCGCCATCCGGGGATGTCATGTCCCGCAATACATAGGTGAAGATCTCCTCTGCGGTGTGGGCGTAAAATGGATTTTTGGTAATTTGATACGTTTCCAGATATGCCATGGCGATCAGGGCCTGGTCATATAGCATCTTCTCAAAATGCGGCAGCAGCCAACGGCTGTCGGTGGAATAACGGTGGAAGCCAAAGCCCACATGATCCCAGATTCCCCCCAGCCGCATGGCAGTTAGTGTTTTTTCGACCATCTCCAACGCATAGGGGTGGTTCCCATGATGAGAATATCGTAGCAAGAAAAGCAGGCGGTGGGGCATCGGAAATTTCGGGGCCGGCTCAAATCCACCCAGCTGGGCATCATAGGTGCGTTTGATTTGCTCAAAGGCCTGGTCCAGTAATGATTCATCCGGTTCACCGGCGTCAGAATACGAAAAGGCTTTATCTAAGTTTGCGGCAATACCTGTCGCCGAATCTTTTACTTTAGCCGGCTGAGAATCCCATAAGTTTTTTACCTGCTGGCAAAGTTCGATCAAACCGGCACGTCCGAAGCGGCTGTGTTTGGGCATGTAGGTGGCCGCAAAAAAGGGTTTTTTATCCGGGGTGATAAAAAGGTTCAACGGCCAACCGCCGCTACCGGTGAGCATCTGGCAGGCAGCCATATATACGGCATCGATATCCGGCCGCTCTTCTCGATCCACTTTGATACATATGAAGGTTTCATTGAGATATTTGGCCGCCTCTTCATCTTCAAACGACTCGCTTTCCATTACATGACACCAGTGACAGGTAGCGTAACCAATGGATAGGAAAACTGGCTTGTTTTCAGCCCTGGCTTTGGCAAAGGTTTCTTCAGACCAGGGATGCCAATCCACCGGGTTGTGGGCATGCTGAAGCAGATAGGGGCTTTTTTCGTTTATGAGTTTATTGGGAGGCATCGCTATCTCCTGTTGGTGAAACATTGCCGCTAATCTTTAGCGGTGATGCGGATTAACTTTAATATCGAATATCGAATCACGCTAAAGACGTGATCCATGGACAAAATTATCGAATTTCGAAGTTTTCTTGTCCGTTATATTATCGATGGCTTCAAAATCAAAACGCTATCAAACAAGATAGGTACTTCAATCGTCTTTTGCAATGTATTAAATAACACCAAACGGGTTTCAGAATCTCAGAATCTAGTTGAGGACAAGGCGCGACATTAGGTTTGCCTGTTTACCAGTTGAGCCGGTTGAGCCCGTTGAAAAATACGCTGCAACATTGTCTCTAACCGGCAAACGGGCCAACAGGCGCCGGGCTCAACCATTTTAGCGGTTCTTAAGGTGGTGATAGGGCGGATATGTGGTCAGGCGTGGATCTTCAACCGGTGCACCGATGGTGAAGTGATATAAACTCTGATATTGGTTGTCGTTAAATCCCAGCATTTCGTGCACGGCATCATCAAAAAAACAGCCGATACCCGTGCCGCGAAAACCATGGGCTTCGGCCTCCAGGTATAGCACCTGTCCGATCATTCCGGTTTCCCAGAAAAGATGGCGGTAGCGGTAGGGTTCTTTTGCAATGATGTCTTTGAATTTGGTGATCATGCCCAGCGAAAAGGCACTGTATCCGGCAATTTCCTGATGACAGCTGACCATCGTGGCGTCGCGTCTGAAGTTTCCTTCTTTCAGGAGAAACAGTGGAAAAGTGTCCTCTACCGGCTTCCATAAAAAATCGGTTTTGCAGACCTGCTTGATTTCAGCTACATCAGTTTCATTGCGGAAGAAGAAATACAGGCCCGCCGGCATTTGTGCGACATGATGTACAAAAAGAAACAGATGGGTCGCCGGTTGCATGAGTTCCATGTCAAAAGGGCAGATGTCATCGCGGGGCAGGGTTTTGTCCAGCATGCTGAGAAATTGATCTTTGGTAACCGAGCCGTTGCGGTCAAATGAGGTCGCGCTTCTGCGTTTACGAATTATTTCAGCGGCCGAAAATTGGCTGGATGATGAAAGAAACCATTTTCGATGGCCGTAATCACACAGGCGGTTTTCAGTAACGGGTTTGCGTGTAAGTGCAGCTGTTTTATAAATAATTTCCCAGTTGGTATATTCCGGGCTTAACTGATTGGGATCGCCGCTGAACGACAAATCCTTAAAGCCTGAAATAGTTTCATCCGGCAGGTGACGGGAAGTCACCTCTTTTTGATACGGGTATACATAGCAGAGACAGTCCGGATGTTCTCTTTCCATTTCACGGTATTCTTTTTTACCAAGACCCAGTATATTTTCGATGGCCTCATCGGAGAGAGCGTTTAAATAGGAAGCTTTCCATCCGAATAAATTTGCAGATAAGCTTAGTGCCGCCAATGCATGGCCGACGTCATGATTGCAATAACGAAATGCCCGCTCTCCATATTTCCATGACTCCCGCCAAAAGATGCTGCAAATCCCGATGAAAAAACCCTTTGTTCCGAAATGAGATTCAACCTGTTGCCACCATCTGGCGGATAGCCCTGCACGTTTTTCCAGTGCGTGGGTCAAAGCATTGTAGTGATAGACACCGCTTTGAATGCTGTCCATGGGGGGCATAAGCAGATAGCCCTCGGTAGGATGAAGATTTCCACTGGACGGATTCATTCTCAACGCCCATTTTGATCCCCCCGCAGCCTTCCAGGCCGATAATCCCAGCGATAATTCCAAAAAACCGGCGACATTTTCAAGGCTGAAGGTCTGGGGAGATTTTTGGCTGCGCTGATACAGATCCAAGTGACCGGCCGGAGGGTCGTTGGAGAGCAGCGGCAATGGAACGATCGTTGTGTTTTGATAGGTTCGAAAAGGATTGGGTTGATTCTCCCAATCCATATACCCCAACGATTTTGCGTAGCGGTCGTAGTGATGTTTGGTTTCTTCGTGGTACCGAACAACTTGGTTGAATTGTTGCGCGTGCATATCTAAAAAAAAGGCAACAACCGTTGGGTTGTTGCCCTTTAAATTTACCCGGGTTAATTCATTATCAGCCGCAGGTATTGCCGGCAGTTCCGCAACTTGAGCAGGCTGATGGTCCAAATTCTATGCTGGAGCTGATGCTAAAGCCGTATCCCAGAAAATCAACCTTAACCGGTTTGGCTTTCTCAAAGAAGTCTTTATCCATGATAAACTGAAAACCGTTGATGTCATGAACGTCATCCGTATCTTTAGGCTCATCCAGAGCCATCGCCAATGAGGGACCGCCTCATCCACCCTCATTCAGAAAAATCCGGATAGGAGAAACCTCCCTGTCCTTGAAATATTCGGCTATCTGTTGAGCGGCTGCTTCTGTAACTTCAATCATAATTTCCTCCTTGCAATTGGCAATGATCAGCAGTATCCGTTCCAGCGGGAATTTCCTGATCAAAAATTTTCCTTAATGGTAATTATGCCAGGTGTCTTTGTCAATGGTCAATTTCATCCAACTAAAAAAGGTATGGCGCCTCAAGGCTGATTATAGGCTGTTGGCAATTGGTTCTATTCATAAATTAGGTGTCACGTTCAAAGGTTCTGGGTTCAGGGTTCACCGTTGAAAGGTTGCGCGTTGCATGGTGCGGGGTACTCGTCTTGCCATACACATTGTTTTTAGCTTTTGACGCCAAACGCGCAACGCGCAACCCGAAACCCTGAACCTTTGAACCCTGAACGCTGAACCCGGAACCTCAACTTATTGATTTTAAATAATTTTGATACACCTGGCAATCTCCATCTGAAAAGAGGACAAAGATAATTTTATCCACGCCTTTATTGGTTTTCAGAAAATTGCAGGTGGTATCCACGGCGATTTTGCAGGCATCCTCGATGGGATAGCCATACACCCCGCAACTGATGGCCGGAAACGCAATCGATGTGACTTTTTTCTCAAGCGCCAACTGGAGGCTGTTCTCATAGCAATTTGTCAGCAATCGGCTATCCTGGGGTTTTCCGCTGTACACCGGGCCGACCGTGTGGATCACGTAGCGCGCCGGAAGATTATACCCTTTGGTGATGCGGGCTTCACCCGTGGGACAGCCGCCGACTGTACGGCATTCTTCCAAAAGTTGCGGGCCGGCGGCCCGGTGGATGGCCCCGTCCACGCCACCGCCACCGAGCAGGGATTTATTTGCGGCATTTACAATGGCATCCACCTCAAGTTTGGTGATGTCACCCTGCCAGATTTCTATTTTATCCAATATTTCTTTATCCATTGTATCCTCCGAATTTTTTCCGGTTGATAACGTTGATTGAGTTGATTAGGTTTATTGGGTTGATGACATTGAATGAGTTGATCAGGGTCATTACGTTAATTATGCGAAATTATCAACCAGTCAACCAGTAAACCAATCAACCGAATTTTCTGCTTACAAATCATAAAGTGTGTCATCCTTCCTGGGTGCCGGGCGTTTTGCGTTTACGGCTTTGCTTTTATTCTCGGGCAAAAGAAACGGTTCTTCGTCCTCCAGCAAATCTCCCATTTCCGCCTCAATCTGATCCGGGTCTTCGCCGCTTTCCATGCGCTGAAGGGCTTCCTGCATACCGGGGCCGAGCTCCAGTCCGGTCATATCCGTGAGTTTGCGCATCAGGTTGGCAGCCTGTCTGGGATCATCTTCGTTCATATTTTCAGCCTCCCCGGCCAGCATTTGCATGGCCTTTTCCATCTTGGCCTCATCAAAGGGCATATCATCCGTATCGCTGTCTTCTTTGGCCTTGCCGGTGAAAGCAAAAGCAGACATCTGCCGGGAAAGTATTTTGGTTTTGCACTTCGGGCATTTGGGTTTTTTGGTGGTATTTACAGATTTTGAAAAGAAATTAAAGATCGTGTTGCAGTCTTCGCAATAGAATTCGTAGATGGGCATGCTCACTCCTGTTGAGGCAATTGAATTTTTTAAGGAATGGATTCTATTTTTGTAAATAATAAAATTTACCCCTTTTTTTGTCAACCTATTGCCTGTGGGCTTGAAAAATAACTTCCGTTGTGGCACCTTGGATAAAAAATAGCAGAAAGGAATTCGAAATGATGGAACGGACATTGTCGATTATTAAACCCGATGGTGTGAAGCGCGGACTGATCGGTGAGGTGATCAAGCGGCTTGAAGCCAGCGATTTGAATATCATTGCCATGAAGATGATTTATATGACCAAAGCCCAGGCCGAAGGATTTTATGCCGTGCACAAAGAACGGCCTTTTTTTGAGAGTCTGACGACGTTTATGAGTTCCGGACCTGCAGTGGTTATGGTACTGGAAGGGGAAAATGTGATTTCCAGATATCGCGATTTAATGGGTGCCACCAATTATAAAGACGCAGCCAAGGGTACCATCCGAAAAGAATTTGCCACCGATATCGAAAAAAACGTTGTGCACGGATCCGATGCACCGGAAACCGCCGCTTTTGAAATTGGCTATTTTTTTAACCGCTTTGAAATCATATCTTAATGTCGGGCAAAATCAATCTTGAAAATATTTCCATTGTTTTATGTCGGCCATGCTACCCGGAAAACATTGGCGCTGCAGCCCGGGCCATACGCAACATGGGCATCGATCAACTGGTGGTGGTAGATCCGCAGAACTATGATACGACCCGAATTCGCAAGATGGCCACCCACGCTGCCCTGGATGTTGTCGAACGCATGTTGGTTCACGACACCCTCAAACAGGCTCTGGCCGAATATAATTACATTGTCGGTACCACAGCTCGTTTAGGCGGTCAGCGCAAGGCAAACATCTCACCGTCTAAATTGCCTGAAAAACTCCTTCCAATATCTCACCAAAACCGCATTGCAATTGTCTTTGGGCCTGAAGATCGTGGGCTTACCAACGTGGACCTGCGTCTGTGTCATATCCTGGTAAACATTCCGACTGCAGAATTTTCCTCTCTTAACCTGGCGCAGGCGGTTATGATCTTGTGTTATGAATTATTTCAATACAGTACGGATGCGCCGCGGGAATTCATGCCACGCTTGGCAAATCGCCATGAGCTTGATGCCATGTATGAGCAGCTCAAGGAAATATTAATTCGTATCAGCTATATTCATCCGGATAATCCGGATTATTTCATGAATAGCTTTCGTCAATTTTTTACCCGCTTGCAGTTTCG